>JARBTY010000142.1 GCA_029239935.1 Clostridia bacterium
AAAAAATAAAAAAAGGAGTGGGCGAAGTTAATCTTATGATATCGCTCTACACGATGAATAAGATATGAGAGTTCAAAATAACAAACCATTTATATTTTGCCTCATTGGGCTAGGATGCGGTATGGTCTTATCTGGTATTGTCATGATAGTATTGATTTTGAATGTACAAGAATACAAACGGGACATAGTAGGGCAACTTTCAAGCCAGCCTGTGAAGTATACAGATGACCTACCTAATATTAATCAGGTAAGCCCAACACAACCTATAGAGAATATAGAACACAAGCAATCAGAATCGAAAGACTTAGCGAAAGAAGAACACATAGAAGAGCCTGTAGAGGAAGAACTTGAACCAGTTACCAAAGTCATTTATATTCCAGGAAATTTAACAGCATCTCAGATCTGCATCATATTGGAACAGGAAGGCATTATTGAGGATGCCAAAGAATTTTCGAATTATCTAATCCAAAATAAGAAGACAACTTATCTTAAAGATGGTACAATAACGTTGCCTACAGATGCATCGTATGAGGAACTTATGAAACAGCTTCTTATAAAATGATTTTGATGTTAAAAAACCATTGATTTATAGAAATAAACATGGTATACTTTAGAGCGAAAATAAAACACACGTATATAGATGCGATAGCAGGGTGCTTAAATAGTCTACTAGCGTTTAATATGTACGGAGGACAAACCAGGAGGTAATAAAATGAGTGTAATTTCAATGAAACAACTTTTAGAAGCAGGGGTTCATTTTGGACACCAAACAAGAAGATGGAATCCTAAAATGAAGGAGTATATCTTTACAGAAAGAAATGGTATCTATATTATTGACTTGCAAAAAACTACAAAAAAAGTTGACGAAGCTTATGCAGTTGTTCGTAAAGTAGCTGAAGAAGGCGGAAAAGTATTATTTGTAGGAACTAAAAAACAAGCTCAAGAATCTATTAAAACAGAGGCTGAAAGAAGTGGTATGTATTACGTTAACCAAAGATGGTTAGGTGGTATGCTTACAAACTTTACAACAATTAAAAGTCGTGTAGCAAGACTTAAACAATTAGAAGATATGGAAACAAATGGAACATTTGAAGTGCTTCCTAAAAAAGAAGTTATTGAGCTTCGTAAAGAAATGGATAAGCTTGAAAAGAACTTAGGTGGTATCAAAGAAATGAAAGATATTCCTAGCCTTATTTTTATAGTAGATCCACGCAAAGAAAGAATTGCTATTCAAGAAGCACATATTTTAGGTATTCCAATAGTATCTATTGTAGATACTAACTGTGATCCAGAAGAAGTAGATTATGTTATACCAGGAAATGATGATGCTATTCGTGCGGTTAAATTAATCGTGGCAAAAATGGCAGATGCAATTATAGAAGCAAATCAAGGGGAAATTTTTGAAACTACAAAAGAACAAGTGAGCGATGAGGCAAAAGTAATCGCTGAATAATTAACTGGAGGAAATTAAAATGGCAATTACAGCTGCTATGGTAAAAGAATTACGTGAAAGAACTGGCGCAGGTATGATGGACTGCAAAAGTGTACTAAATGAAACTGATGGTAATATGGAAAAAGCTATTGAAGTTTTACGTGAAAAAGGTTTAGCAAAAGCTGCTAAAAAAGCAGGACGTATAGCTGCAGAAGGTCTTGTAAAAGAAGCCATTTCTGCTGATGGCAAAACAGGAGCATTGGTTGAGATTAACTCAGAAACAGATTTTGTAGCTAAAAATGAACAGTTTATAACATTTGTAAATGAAGTTGCAGCACTCGTTCTTAATAATGACTTACAGGATGTTGAGGCACTTAAAGCATTGTCATGGTCAAATGATCCTTCAAAAACTGTTGGAGATATTTTGACAGAGAAAATAGCTGTTATAGGTGAGAATTTATCTATTCGTCGTTTAGCAAAGATTACTACAGATGGAACACTTGTAGCTTATACTCATGGAGGCGGAAAGATTGTTACTTTAGTAGAACTTTCAGCAGAAGGTGAAAAAGCACAAGAGGTAGGAAGAAATGTTGCTATGCAAATAGCAGCTGTGAATCCAGAATATATTTCGATGACAGAGGTTTCAGAAGCTACAAAAGTCAAAGAAAAAGAAATATTAATGACTCAGGCACTCAATGAGAACCCAGGGAAACCAGAAAATATTATTGAGAAAATGGTAATAGGAAGACTTAATAAGCAATTAAAAGAGATTTGTTTATTAGAACAAGAATACGTTAAAGATCCTGACTTAACAGTAGCTAAATATGTTGCTAATGAATTAGGAAGTTCAGATGTAATCAAATCTTTTGTACGTTTTGAAACTGGCGAAGGTATTGAGAAAAAAGAAGAGAATTTTGCCGAAGAAGTTGCAAAACAAATTCAGGGATAATATACGGAGGGACACCGAGGTGTCCCTTTTTTTATGAAGTAGGAAAGTTTGGACTTATCGATTTAAAGTTAAAAATACATCTAGAAATTAGCATGCTTTTATGATAGAGTAATGTTAGCAGGAAGGAGAGAGCAATGAAAGGTTATAATAGAATATTAGTGAAATTAAGCGGAGAAGCTTTGGCAGGAAAGATGCAACGGGGATTTGATCAAGAAATTATTACCAATGTGGTTTTGCAGCTTAAGGAACTAATTAAAAGCGGTTTGCAAGTAGCTGTAGTAATAGGCGGGGGCAATTTCTGGCGTGGAAGAACATCAGGCAGTATGGATCGTACAAAGGCTGACCAGATAGGGATGTTAGCTACAGTTATGAATGCGATATATGTTGCAGATGTGTGTAAGGCGCAAGGCATAGGATCAGTTGTTCAGACACCGTTTGCGGTAGGCAATATGACAGAGTTGTTTTCAAAGGATACAGCACTTAATCATATGAAAAATGGTGATATCGTTTTCTTCGCAGGAGGAACAGGGCATCCGTTTTTTTCAACTGACACAGGAGCAGCGTTGAGAGGTTGTGAAATAGAGGCAGATGTTTTGTTGTTTGCAAAAAATATTGATGGTGTTTATAATAGTGATCCAAAAATAAATGGTGATGCTAAAAAATATTCTCAAATATCTTGTCAGCAACTCTTGCATCAAAATCTCAAGGCAATTGATTCAACAGCAGCCGCTCTGTGTATAGATCAAAAATTACCTATTATTGTTTTCGATTTAGGTGCCGAAAAGGGAATCGTTCGAGTGGCTATGGGCGAGCAAATTGGTACTACTATTTATATAGAAGAATAATTTAGGAGGATAAAGAAATGAAACAGACATTAGAAAAGTATCAGGATAAAATGAAAAGAACAATTCAAGCATTTGCTGACGAACTTAACACGATACGAGCTGGACGAGCTAATCCTCATGTTTTGGATAGAATGACTGTAGATTACTATGGGGTCCCAACGCCTATTCAGCAAGTGGGCAACATTAGTATTCCAGAAGCACGGGTATTACAAATACAGCCTTGGGACACTTCGTTATTAAAAGCTATTGAAAAAGCAGTTCATGAATCAGATATAGGCATTAATCCTTCTAATGATGGTAAAGTGATAAGACTAGTTTTTCCTGAACTTACAGAGGAACGAAGAAAAGACCTTACAAAAGACGTTAAGAAGAAGGGCGAGAATGCAAAAGTAGCTATTCGAAACATTAGGCGTGAAGTGCTTGAAGTCCTAAAAAAAATGCAAAAGAGTAATGATATAACAGAAGATGAACAAGAAACAGCAGAAAAAGAAGTTCAGAAGCTAACTGATAAATTTGTGGATGAAATAGATACACATATTGAAAGCAAAAGCAAAGAAATCTTATCAGTGTGATACTAAAAACTCCTCCATTAGGGGAGTTTTTTAATATAGGAGGACATTATTAATGGAACCAATGAAGATTCCAGTACACGTTGCAATTATAATGGATGGCAATGGAAGATGGGCCAAAGAACGTAATTTGCCACGAAATGAAGGTCACAGAAAAGGAACTAAAGTACTTGAAAAGATTATTAAGCATGCACGACATTTAGGTATACAGTACTTAACGGTCTATGCTTTTTCTACTGAAAACTGGAATAGGCCCTCAAATGAGGTAAGAGGTCTTATAAAATTATTTAAGAGCTACTTGGATCAACATATAAAAAAAGCAGCAAAAGATGATATTAAATTCAATGTTATAGGAGATATAGATTCACCCCATATACCTGAAGATTTAAGACAGAAAATAAAAACTTTGCAAGAGATTACGAAAGATAAAAACGGGATATGCTTTAATATGGCCTTTAATTATGGAGGGCGGGATGAAATTCTAAGAGCCTGTAAACGCATGATAAAAGAGAATGATTTTAGTGATGACGAAAATATAGAAGTAACAGAAGAATTATTTTCGCAGTATTTAGATACAGCTGGTCAGCCAGACCCAGATTTTTTGATTCGTACCAGTGGAGAAATAAGAACGAGTAATTTTCTGCCCTGGCAATTAACATATTGTGAGTTTTATTTTACACCACAGTTATGGCCTGATTTTACAACAGATGCGTTTAATACCGCGGTAGAGGAATATAGCAGGAGAAGCAGAAGATTTGGTCAAAGTGAATAGGAGGCATTAAAGCGTGTTAACTAGGATAATAACAGCAATTATAGGTATACCGCTTGTCGTTTTAATTGTGGTATCAGGAAGTCCTGTACTCAGCTATACAATGGTAACAGTAAGTTGTTTAGGATTATATGAATTATTTAATACAATAAAAAAGACTTATAATCCTATACAATACATAGGATATGGCGGATTACTCGTATATTTTTTGTTTTTTGATATAATCTATACTTATTATAGCGTTTATTTGGCACTTTTAATTATTATTACTCTTATAGTTATGGTGATTAAGTATCCCAAATATTCTATAACAGATGCGGTATTTACTATTTTTGCACCACTTTATATAGGTCTGTTATTTTCTTTTATCATTTTAACAAGAAATTTAGAGTATGGTGCTTTTTGGGTATGGTTAATCGTTATTAGTTCTTGGGGGTCAGATACTTTTGCATACTTTAGCGGTGTCTTTTTAGGAAAACACAAATTAGCTCCGCAGTTAAGTCCTAAAAAAACAATAGAAGGAAGTATCGGTGGAGTCATAGGTGCTGGAGCAATAGGCTATATTTATACTGCAGTTTATACAGCCTATGATTTTGGACTTTTAAAAGACTCTATAGGAATAGTTGTTATCATTGTTATTATAGGGTCCATTGTTTCTCAATTTGGAGACTTAGCCGCTTCAGCTATTAAAAGATTTTTTAATCAAAAAGATTTTGGACATATCCTTCCAGGACATGGCGGCATACTAGACAGATGTGATAGCTTACTGTTAGTGGCTCCTGTTGTTTATATAGCAGTCATGTTGGCGGAAAAAATGATTAGATAGGAGTTCGTGCTGTGCAGAAAAAAAATATCGTTATTTTAGGATCTACAGGATCTATAGGGACACAGACATTAGATGTCATAAGAAGAGATGGAAATATAAATGTGGTAGGACTAACTACCCATGTCAATATAGAGTTGTTAGAAGCTCAGGTTTTAGAATTTAAGCCACAAATGGTGTGTGTGGTACAGGAAAATAAGGCTATTGAATTTAAAAATAGATTAAAACACATCGGGTGTGAGGTTGAGGTAGTAAGTGGTGAAGAAGGACTGCAGACGGTGGCGGCATTGGAGCAAGCCGAGCTTGTTGTAACAGCGGTTGTGGGAATGGTAGGGCTTATTCCGACTATCAAGGCTATTAAAAGTGGGAAAAATATTGCTTTAGCTAACAAAGAGACGTTGGTGACAGCAGGAGAAATGGTGATGCAGTTAGCTAAAGATTATGGCGTTTCGATACTTCCCGTAGATAGTGAGCACTCAGCAATCTTTCAATGTTTGCAAGGTAATGCATCAGAGACTGTTTCAAAACTTATTTTGACAGCATCAGGAGGACCTTTTAGAGAGTATCATAAAGAACAACTTGAAACGATAACGGTAGAGGAAGCCCTTAAACATCCTAATTGGGTGATGGGTAATAAAATCACAATTGATTCTGCTACTTTAATGAATAAAGGCCTGGAGGTTATAGAGGCAAAATATTTATTTGACGTGGATAGGCATCAAATACAAGTTATTGTCCATAAAGAAAGTATTATTCATTCAATGGTAGAATATAGAGATGGATCAACCCTTGCACAGTTAGGTGCGCCAGATATGAGACATCCTATTTCTTATGCACTCTACTATCCAGAGCGTAAGACAAATGATTATGTACAAAAGCTCAATCTATCTCAAATTAAGACCTTATCTTTTGAAGAACCTAAAATGGATTTATTTCCATGTTTAAAACTTGCTTATGAAGCACTGGAAATAGGGGGAACTATGCCAGCAGTTTTAAATGCTGCCAATGAGATAGTTGTTGAAAGCTTTTTGAATCGAAGCATATCTTTTATGGACATTCCTAAAATTATACATAAGGTAATGGAAGCCCACATATGTATAAATAGGCCAACTCTGGATCAAATTTTAGAATCTGATAAATGGGCTAGAGACTATAGTAGAAGGAAGGTAGAAGAATGCTAGCAAAAATATGTATTATTGTATTAATGTTTGCGCTTATAGTAGTTATTCATGAATGGGGACATTATATTGCTGCTAGAAAAAACGGTGTACTTGTTCATGAATTTGCAGTAGGCATGGGACCCAAAATATGGTCTATAAAAAGAGGTGAGACTGTTTACTCTTTACGCATCTTCCCAATAGGTGGATTTTGCAGTATGGAGGAGGAAATTGGAAATAGCAGCAATCCGAGAGCGATGTGTTCTAAAAGACCATGGCAGAAGCTTATCATAGTGAGTTTTGGAGCTATTATGAATTTTATATTTGCGTGGTTTTTATTAACTGTATTGTCAACATATGCCGGATATGGAACAAATATTGTTGAACATGTAGAAAATAATATGCCGGCGGCAGAAGCAGGCCTTAAAGTGGGAGATAAAATTACAGCGATAGACGGCATCTCAGTTAAAGTTCATTCTGATATTACTGCACTTGTTCAAAATAAAGATAAAACTTATATTTTTACTATATTAAGGGAAGGTGAAGAGACCTTTAATATTGAATTAAAACCTAAATGGATTGAAAGGGAAAAAACATCAAGGTTTGGATTTGCACCTTCAATTGTTCACTTTAATCTTATTCAAAATATAAAGGATGGTTTTTTAGATACATTTTATGTGATTCAGCAGGTGTGGACAGGGCTTATTCAAATTATAACGGGGCAAGTTGCTATGGATCAGGTAGCGGGAATAGTTGGAGTTGTAGATTTTAGTGCAAGACAGTGGGATACGGGGATACAGTCAGGAGGGGTAGTTTTAGCTATTATGAACATGATTTATATAGCAGCTATTTTATCAGCAAATTTAGGAGTTATTAATTTGTTGCCATTACCTGCTTTAGACGGTGGGCGTATTGTATTTATTTTGATTGAAATGGTAAGAGGTAAACCTTTAGATCCAGAAAAAGAATCCGTGGTGCACTTTATTGGTTTTGTATTATTGATGCTCCTTACAGTAGTATTATTGTATAATGACATAACAAAGGTGTTTAATATATGAAAATGTACAAAAGAGAAGAAACAAGAGTAGTCCGCATTAAGAATGTAGCTATTGGGGGAGGAAACCCGATTGCTGTGCAGTCCATGACCAATACAAAAACAGAAAATATAGAGGAAACAGTTTCGCAGATTTTGGAATTAGAAGAAGCAGGTTGCGAGATAGTAAGAGTGGCAGTTCCTACACAAGAGGCAGCAAGAGCTATTGAAAAGATTATCCCGCGTATTCATATTCCTTTAGTTGCAGATATCCATTTCGATTATAAGCTGGCGCTTTTAGCTATTGAGAATGGTGTAAATA
>JARBTY010000143.1 GCA_029239935.1 Clostridia bacterium
TGTAGTGGGAGGTGTTATTTGTATCATTGGACAAATCTTACTCGATAGAACCAAATTAACTGGTGGCAGAATCATGGTGCTTTTCCTGCTGGCTGGAGCCGTGCTTACGGCACTGGGGCTTTATGAACCGTTGGTTGATTTTGCAGGAGCAGGGGCGACAGTACCTATTTCAGGTTTTGGATATGCACTTGTTAAAGGGGCGATAGAAGAAGTAGGAAAAGAAGGATTTATGGGTGCTTTTTCGGGTGGTATTAAAGCAACAGCAGCAGGTATTACGGCAGCCATTGTTTTTGGATATATGGCAGCGTTACTGTCCAATCCAAAAAGTAAATCTTAAGAGTCACAAATAGAGGGGGAGTCATTGAGACTGCCCCTTATCTTAAAGAAGTTAATTTAAAGAGTGTTCTACATAATAGAGGAAAGCCGTCATAAAAGTCGGCATATTGGGAGAACTATAATAAATTATAGAATTATACTGGCATATAGTGATAGAATTCATTATAATAATACTTATATGATTAAAAAGGAGATGTTCTCATGAAAAATGAAATTTTAGAATTATTACAGGAAAATAGCAAATATACAGCCAGTGACATAGCCACCATGTTAGGATTAGATATAGAAGCCGTACAAAATGCCATTATAGAGATGGAAAAAGATCAGGTAATATGTGGGTATAGCGCCCTTATTAACTGGGATAAGACAGATAAAAAAGATATTGTAACGGCATTAATCGAAGTCAAAGTAACCCCACAAAGAGGTGAAGGATTCGATAGGGTTGCAGAACGTATTTATAAATTTAATGAAGTTAAAGCCGTGTATCTGATGTCAGGAGGCTTTGATTTTACAGTCATTATAGAAGGAAGAACTATGAAAGAAGTAGCACTTTTCGTTGGACAAAAGCTTGCGCCATTGGAGTCAGTACTCAGTACGGCCACTCATTTTGTACTCAAAAAATATAAAGACTATGGGGTGGTGTTTGAAGAAAGTAAGAAAGACGAAAGGATGATTGTATCACCATGAATATAGAAAAAATGATTTCACAAAAGGTAAAGGATGTACCCCCATCGGGCATAAGAAAGTTTTTTGATATTGCTAATGAAATAGAAGATGTTATTTCACTGGGCGTTGGAGAACCTGACTTTGATACCCCCTGGCATATACGGGAGGAAGGCATTTACTCGTTAGAAAAGGGTAAGACGATTTATTCAGCAAATGCTGGACTTTTGGAGCTTAGACAACAAATATGTATTTATATGAAGCGAAGATTTAATCTTGAATATTCACCCACCAAGGAAGCGCTTGTAACGGTGGGGGGAAGTGAAGGGATAGATTTGGCCCTTAGGGTGCTTTTAGAACCGGGAGATGAAGTACTTATTCCGGAACCTTGTTTTGTATCGTATAAACCTTGTACCATTTTTGCTGGAGGTACTCCGGTTGTTATTCCAACGCAAGAAGAAAACAATTTTAAATTAATGCCGGAAGAACTGGAGCGGTACATAACCCCTCGTACTAAAATTCTTATTTTGCCTTACCCCAACAACCCTACAGGGGCTATTATGGAAAAGGAAGATTTAGAAAAAATAGCACAAGTGCTTAGAAATAAAGATATCATTGTGATATCTGATGAAATTTATGCTGAACTTACATATGGTAAGCAACATGTATCTATTGCCAATATTGAGGGGATGTATGAAAAGACTATTATTTTAAGTGGCTTTTCTAAAGCCTACGCTATGACTGGCTGGCGTTTAGGGTATGCTCTGGGTCCTCAGCCTATTATAGCAGCTATGACAAAGGTACATCAATTTGCGATTATGTGTGCTCCTACTACCAGTCAATATGCAGCTATTGAAGCTATGAAAAATGGTGATGATGATGTTCAAATGATGCGTAGTGCTTATGACAAGAGAAGAAGGCTTATGGTGGACAGATTCAGAGCTATGGGATTGTCTTGTTTTGAACCAGAAGGTGCTTTTTATGTATTTCCTTGTATTCAAAAAACTGGGCTGACTAGCGAGGGATTTTGTGAGGCCCTGTTAAAAGATCAAAAGGTGGCAGCAGTTCCAGGTACAGCATTTGGTGAATTTGGGGAAGGTTTTATAAGATGTTCTTATGCTTACTCGATTGATGAACTTAAAGAAGCCTTAAGCAGGATAGAAAAGTTTATAGAAAAACGATTATAAGTGCTTCACTCAATTAAAAACAGACTGCATTTGCAGTCTGTTTTTAATTGAATCTAGTGTTGTGTTTGACAGTCTGGACACACACCATAAAAATAAAGCTGTTCGTGGGACAAGTCAAAGTGAGTAAGGTCAGCAACTTCTTGTCTAAGTTCATGAATCCCTTTTACATCATGCATATCTACAACCTTATTACACTTTGTACATTTGATATGGGGATGGGGACTGGTCTCAGCATCATATCTGTAACTATCCTCTCCGACATTAAGCTGCTGAGCAAGTCCATGACTTACTAAGGCGTCAAGGGTTTTATAGACAGTAGCCAAACTCATTGTAGGATATTCATCATGTAAAGTGTTATAGATTGTTTCTGCACTGGGGTGAGAAGAGGTGTGACGCAACATTCTAAAAATAGAAAGCCTTTGAGGAGTCACTTTAAGATTATTTTCTTTTAAAATAGTTGTTAATTCTAACATAAAAACCACCCTAACTAATAATTATTATTATATGAATACAATTATATTATAATAATAGTTAAAATGCAATGGATAAAAGTGTATTATTTTATAAATATTTAGGGCATTTCAACTATAGATGTGTTGAAAATTTTGTATTATACTGTAGTTATAAAAGAAGGAGGTAAGGGCTTATGATAGAGTGGAAAGATGAGTATGAGTTAGGAATCCCTTTGATAGATGAGCAACACAAAAAATTATTTGATATTGCTGGAGATGCCCAAGAGCTTTTGCTTATGCCTAAAAGCATGGATAAATTTGATGAAATTGCGACCATCATTGATGAGCTTAGAGCTTATGTAGAATTTCATTTTGAAGCAGAACAGGGGATTATGGAGAAAATACGCTTTCCAAAATATTTTTCCCATAAGTTTGAACATCAAGCACTTATTAAAAAAATGAATGAACTGGATATTCATAATATAGACGATGATCAGCAAAATCAGCTGCTAAATATTGTAACCTTAATTATAGACTGGATTACAGAGCATGTACTGGAGAAGGACAAGGTGATGGCAGCCCATTATAAAAAGGTTAAGAGAGAAGTCTAAAAGTTCCTGTTATATTTATCGCTGTTGTTTAATAAACATACAGTAGATAAATGATGAGGGGGAAGAGCAGATGATAGATTTAAGCAGTATTGAGTTTGAATTTCTTGAATATATACAAGAGGAATGGGATAGCTATATGGAAGAAGGCTGTGACGTTGAAGATGCTACCGGTCAAATCTTGTCGCAATATGAGGATATGCTGGATGAACGAGAAAGGGTCATATTGTATATTGTGCTGGCTAATATTCAGGTAGATTTAGAAGAGATTGATCAGAGAGTCAAAGACGAAATGCAGGAGATTATTGCATCAAAAGCAGCTGATGAACACTTTGGAGGCAATAAACAAATTAAAAAAGCCTTAAATTATATCAAAAAGCGTCTGTAAGGCGTTTATAAAGCGATATGCTATACACTGGAATGATGAGTATAGCGTATTTTTTTGCACAGCTATACGCTGTATAAAGGATAGGATATACTAGGAGAAAAGAGAGGGGAATTTTTAATGCTCAAATGGATAGCCGCTTTGTTGATGCTTATAGATCATATTGGGATGGTATTTTTTGGGGACTACTTGGAGTTTAGGATAATAGGCCGTTTGGCCATGCCCATTTTTGCCTATTCTATTGCTAATGGATTTCATAAGACCCATTCCTTTAAGCATTATCTCAGGCGAATGGGAGTTTTTGCAGTAGTTTCACAGATACCTTTTTGGATGGTTATGTATGCTGCTGACAGCATGCACTTTAGTTTAATGCGATTTAATATTGGATTTACCTTTTTGGCTGCACTTATAACCCTTAGACTGTATGAACATATTAAAAATAATACTAAAAATAGGTTTATCTGCATGATGGGTATTATGACTTTGCTGATTTTAACAACTATACTGAGATGTGATTATGGAGCTTATGCTATTTTATTGGTTCTTGTTTTTTATGAGTTTTATATCCTGAGGGATAGTAGTATGATGACGTTATTCATGTGGATTTTAGCAACGGGGGCCTTATTTGTAATGGGAAGAGGAGGTCAATTTTCATTACAACTTTTAGCATTATTAGCCTTTCCTATTATCATAGGGGGGAAGGATAGGCCGAATAAAGGATTCAAATATTTCTTTTACATTTTTTACCCTGCCCATATGGTTATTTTAAGTGTCATCAAATGGATGCAGTGGTATTAGAGAAGAGCATTAAAGGCTTGTTTTAGGACTTTATAGAGATGAGAATATAAGCTGATTATAACAAACATAGGAGACAACATGAAAACTAAATCTGATACACGGATAAATGGATTTTTTATAGTCCTGCTTAGTATGATAGTCTTGCTAAATACAGGCTGTCAGTCACCAGGGCAACAGAAAGAGACTTATCGAGAGATTGATTGGAAGCAAGCGGAAATACATTTTATAGATACAGGCAGCTCTGATGCTATCCTTATTAAACAAGGAGATCAGGCGGCTTTGATTGACGGCGGAGATAATGATGATGAAGTGTTATTACCAGCGTACATCAAAAAGCAAGGGATAGAAGAATTACAATATCTTTTTGCCACACATCCAGATGCAGATCATATTGGCGGTCTAGATGGAGTGGTTAAAGCGATGAAAGTTCATTCGGTTTATGTAGGCAATGGACAGGCGGAGACAAAAACCTACAGAGATTTGATACAAGCCTTAATGGATAACGGACTTACCCCAAGTGTACCGCTTTTAGGCAGCGAATTTATCATGGGGGAGAGCAGCTTTAAGGTACTGAGTGTGGCTCATGACAAGGATGTTAATAACACATCACTTGTGCTACTGTACACCAATGGGGAAGATAAAATTTTATTGATGGGAGATGCAGATCAAAGCATAGAAAAAACCATTCAAACAGAAAAGATAAATCTTATTAAAGTAGGTCATCATGGCTCATCGACTTCCAGTGGGAAAGCGTTTTTGGAACAAGTAAAGCCAGATTATGCAGTCATTACTGTAGGTGCTGACAATCAATACGGACATCCCCATAAAGAAACGATGGAAAATCTTAAAGCGTTGAATATACCAGTCTATAGAACTGATGAGGGAGGAAATCTCCTGTTTATTTCAACGGGAAGAGGCATTACTACACCCCATCAGCTAGGCAGTTATACCCCTGGCAGTGAAAGGCTTTTGGATAAAGAAAAAATAGCAGTCGGTAGCCCATCGCAGAAAAGCGTATTAGCGGTTCAAAATGAAAAAGTATATTTTACACTTCAAGGCAAAAAATATCATAAGGACCCTAACTGTTCAGGCATGAAATCTCCACAGCAAGGAAGTGTTGAGGATGCGGGAAATAGAGCATCGTGCAGCAAATGTTATTAATTTTCTTTTTATAAATATAAGAATTGAATTATAAAAACTGCTTATAATAAGTAAGTGACAATACTATATAAGAGCAGTGTGGTGGTAGAAATGAAAAAAATAGTAATAATCATTGTTTTTTTAGTGAGTTTATGTGGAACTACAGCCTACGGTCAAGCCCCTTATGTATCTGTAGTTGTAAATGATAAACTGATATCTTGTGAACAAGGACAAATCGATATTGTAAAAGGCGTAGCCTATATCTCGGTAAAATTTTTGAAGCCGGCCCTCCATATAGATTTATATTGGATGGATGGGATAGGACAAGTACAGCTCAACAAAGATGAGAAAATCATGGTTTTAAATCTGCAGGATAATACCTTAACTACAGATTTCTTTAGTGTAGATCGGTATATGGTAGTCAGTAAAAATAATGATATTATGGTTCCTGTACGTTTTGTCGCAGAGTATTTTGGGTATAAGGTGAACTTTGAGTCTAGTCAACTGATTATAAGTTTGACCAATACAGAGCCAATTCAAGCGGAGCAAAAAACTCAAGAAAAAAAGATCTCAGAGCAGGAAAATGCAGAAACAGCTAAAGTGATGTATTTGACATTTGATGATGGACCAAGTGAGTATACGGGAAAAATACTGGATTTATTAGATCGATATAATATGAAGGCAACTTTTTTTATGCTGGACGGAGCGATGAAGGTAAATCCAGATGCTGTAAAAAGTATCGTAGACAAAGGACATGCAGTAGGACTTCATGGCGTATCTCATAAGAAAGATACTTTTTATTGCGGGGCAGAAGGACCGCTTAAGGAGATGGAGCAGACTAATAATACTTTAGAGAGTATTGTAGGCTTTAAAACCTATTTGATTCGAACCCCCTATGGCAGCTCACCTTATTTAACACAAAAACAGTATATCAATCTGGCTAGTCATGATTATCTTATCTGGGACTGGAATATTGATTCTAAAGACTGGGCATACAAAAACCCCTACAGGACCTTTAATGCGACAACAAAACTTATCAAAACCACTAAAAATGAGCCCAAAGTGATTTTGTTTCATGACATGAAAAATATTGTAGAAACACTGGAGTTATTTCTAAAATGGATGAGTGAAAATGAATATACATCCCATGAAATTACACCGGAACTAGTACCTGTCAAGATGACTCAAAAAAAATAATGGCAGGTAAAATAAGGGAGATTAACAAGTATTACTAGGACCAAACGATTTATTTTTTCATTGAAATAG
Organism: Clostridia bacterium; assembly: GCA_029239935.1. The sequence goes on from JARBTY010000143.1 coordinate 6,836, forward strand.
GTTATAATGATAAGGATACCGCAGAATTGATGACGACTTCATGTTTAGGTAATAACTTATCATAATGACATCGAGGGGGTAACAAAATGATTAATAAATCAGATAGTATTAAAAATATTGCGACGGCGATTGTAACTTTTCAAAGTGAGATTGAGACACTAAGAAGAACGGCTGCAAATCCTTTTTTTAAATCTACCTATACAACACTAGAAGATATCGTAGGTGCTATTAGGCCATTGTTAGCAGAACATGGGTTATCATTTTTACAAAACACAAATGGGACGGTGAATGGGGATGTGATTAGTGTCTCTACGGTACTGCTTCATAAAAGCGGAGAGTTTATCGAATTTGAGCCGCTGCAGATCAAAATAACGGGAAATGTCCAACAATCTATGGCAACTGTTACTTATCTGCGAAGATATTCCTTACAATGTGCCTTAGGCATCGTTACAAGTGATGAAGATGACGATGGTAATTTAGCCAGTGGCTTAAATCAACAAACAACCGGTAAAAACAGTACGTATAAGGTAACCCAAAAACAAATTTCAAGGCTTTATGCCATAGGGATGAAAAAAGGTTTTGATGCCCAAGGACTTAAAGTGCTGTGTAAAGTGGCTGATCTTAATGATCTAAATAAAGAGCAATATGATAAACTGGTTCATTGGCTGGAACAAAAGCCAGATGTACCGGTAGGCGCATAAAATATATAGAGCTTATTGTGTTACAGGATATCTTGTAACATAATAAGCTTTTTATTGTTAGGTAAAAGAGTATTGTAAACTATAATAGAAATTTAAGTTGACAATGGGTTTTCTGAAAGTTATAATAAATTGTAATGTATGAGAAAATTATAGTTCGGGAGGAAACAAATGAAAAATAAGTTGTCTATCAAAGAGTTAACTTTAGTGGGGATGGGGGCAGCTCTCATGGCTGTGTTTTCACAAATTGCTATTCCGCTGCCTATTGGGGTTCCAGTTACTTTACAAGCCTTTGCAGTAGTTATTATTGCAATTGTCCTAGAGCAAAAGCTTGCTGTACTAGCTCTTTTTATATTTACATTATAGGACCAACAGGGGGCTATCTTATAGGTTTTATCATCATGGGCTTTATTATAGGGGCGGCTTCTAAGACAAACAATAAATGGATAATATTTGCAAGTGTTTACGCAGGGCTTATAGTGGATTATATCATAGGTGTAACGCAATTAGCACTTGTTGCAAAACTTTCTTTGGCACAGGCTTTGGCTGGCGGCATGTATCCTTTTGTTATTAAAGATGTTATTGCAGTGGGCTTAGCAGCTGTGGTTGCTTTGCAAATTAAAAGGATTGTAAGAAAGGAACTTGTAAAAAGTGCTGTGTCTTAGACCCCATCACCTCTTATGTTTGTTTTTCTATGAGGGAAAGGGTTATAGTGAAGCATTTGTAAAAAATATGAATGAGATTACACAGGCTTTAGAGCAAGACCGAAGCATTCAGATTCTTTTGGAAGAGGGCTGCGATGATCTTTGCAGTGCATGTCCTCACCATACAGTAAATGAGGGATGCAGGTCAGATCAAAAAGTAAGGGATTTGGATCAAAAGGTTTTAACTATTTTTCATTTAAAGACAAATAAGCAGTATCTATATCAGGACTTAACGGATAAAATACATAGGGAGCTTAATCAAACAAAGTTTGAAAAAATATGCAGTGAGTGTGAATGGTATAAAATAGGTGTTTGTGGGAGAGGGATTATTAAAAATAAATAGAGAACACGCCAGTAATTTATAGAAAGTTACTGGCGTGTTTTATTTTTAATTATACCTATAGACTCTACTCTTTGCAATTTATTGAATGATAAAAACGTAACGATAGTTACAAAGTTTATTCAGATAAGTGTTATGATAATAATATGAAAATGATTGTTAAATGAGGAGGGTTATCATGAAAAAAGATATTCACTATAGGATCATTGACGGCAGAGGCGTACACGAATCCTTTAAAGAGTGTGTGACAAAGGTAATGAAAGAACTTAATCCCGGAGAAGGCATTCATATTATTAAAGATTTTGAACCTTTTCCAATGTATCAACTAATGGCAGCTAAGGGGTTTGATAAATTTGTTGAAAAAATAAGTGATACAGAATACCATGCTTACTTTTTTCCGGTTCAAAAAATAGAAACGATAGAAATGGAGAAGTATTTAGAGGTGGATTTGTCAAAAATAAGGCAGATGACAGCTATAAAAGTAGACTTTCTAAATGGTAGGATAAATTTGAAGCAAGCCAAAGAACAAGTAGAGGCATCCTTTGATCAAGTCACTGCTCAGGAATTCGCAATGGGTGAGCAATATTTGCAGCAATATGGTATTACAGATGAAAAGCTAGCAGAAAGCATGGAGGATATTCTCAAAATCTTTGAGGAAGTGTTAGTAGGGGAAGAACTGGATTTACCGCTGGGGCATCCGATAAGAACTTATTTAGATGAAACAGAAGCTATTTATAATGTAATTAGTCAAATGGAGGTTTTGCTAATAAAGAAATTTATAAAAAATCAGTGGAGTGAATGCTATGAAAAGCTAAGCGAAATTACGATTCATTTTAGCAGAAAGCAAAATCAGTTGTTTGCAGCGTTGGAAAGAAAAGGCTTTGATAAACCGTCTAAAGTGATGTGGACATTAGATAATCAAATTAAAGATAGGCTCAAAGAGGCACAGACTTATCTAAATGAAAATGAAGAAGAGGTTTTTATTCAACTCCAAGTCGAAATCATAGAAATGATAAAAGATATGATGGTGAAAGAAAGGGAGATATTATTTCCTACTGCGATGGAGTTACTCTTGGAGGAGGACTTCATAGAGATGCGGATAGGTGATGATGAAATAGGTTATTGTTTAATACCTACTCCTATGGCTTACAAGCCTCAGAGTAGTAAAAAAGATAATCTGGCCCCCCAGAAAGCAGGTATAAGTTCTGACAAGGAGTTTTTGAAGGATTTAGCAGAAGTTCTGAGTAAGCATGGCGTGTTAGACACTGTAGACAATGATAAAATCTTAGATGTCAGTCAAGGTCAAGTAACACTTAAACAAATTAATCTCATTTTTAAGCATTTACAGGTGGACCTATCTTATGTGGATGAACATGAAATAGTTAAATTTTATAGTGATACTAAACATAGGGTATTCCCTAGGAGTGCAGGTGTTATTGGAAGGCAGGTTCAAAACTGTCATCCCAAAGAAAGTGTTGAGACTGTTGAAAAGATAATTAAAGCTTTTAGAGCAGGAGAAAAGGATGAGGCTGAATTTTGGCTTGAGATAGGTGGTAAATTTATTTATATTATTTATAATGCCGTAAGAGATGAGGAAGGAAACTTTAGAGGTGTTTTAGAAATGATGCAGGATGCCACCCATATAAGAAGTCTAACAGGAAGTCAAAGGCTGCTGTCATGGGACGATGCAGGAGATCACGAAGATGAGTTAGTGATATCAAAGACATCAAATCCTGCCATAAATGAAACAGTAAATTCTGTCTATGAATTTAACGAAAAAACCCTTGTAGGAGATATTGTTAAAGCATATCCTTTTATAAAAGATTATTTAATTAATCTATCGCCAAAGTTTAGTAAGCTTAAAAATCCTCTTTTATTTAAGACCATGAGCTCTATGGCTACGATAGAGATGATCAGTGAAAGAGGTGGGTTTGATGTGAAAGATCTTATGGATAAAATAGGTTGTGAAATAGGGTTAAAAAATAATAAGATAAAATAAAAAGTATTAAAAAAATATACGCCCATTAATCTCTTGAAATAAGATTTTCTAATAGGGTTAACGTTTCGGTAGCGGCTCTTCTAAATAAATAAAAATCTTCTAATAATAAAGCGCGGTCTACACTGCTGACTGTATTTTCCAGAAGACTTAACTGATATAATGAATTTTTTGCAAAGTTAAGTGCATTAAAAGCAAGTAGGATGTCCCTGTTTTCTGAACTAATACTAGGCACAGTTGCTAAATAATTTGAAATGGATCTATTGAGCTCTTCTATACTACCATTAATCAAAGTAATGCCATTTGCTATGGTTGGTGTATCAGCGGCAGAATCTCTTAGTACAATTTCAGACAAATAAAAGACTTGATCCTGAAGCGTTCTCATATCTCGGATATACTGTCTCATGATTTCTTTGTGATCAACAGGGTTAGCAGGGGTAACAGCCTGAGATGAAAAATAGATAGATATAAAAAAACTGACTAATAAAAGCCAAATAATAGGTCTGGATTGAATAAAAAATTTCATTTGACACCTCTTTATAGTTTGAAATACGCTATTAACATACCCATTTTAATGAAATCTATGTATAGGCAACTGTGATTAATAAAAGAACCTCTTGAAGAAGCTTGTAACAGAATAAATTTCGTGGTAAACTAGATAAAAATAATTATATCAATTGGAGATTATAACATGAGTCAGCAAAATACTTGTTTTTATTGCGAAAAGGATCAAAGACTTGAGAATTTAATGGTTGAAGTTGAGCAGCTTGAAACATCAACTGTTTATTTATTCAAAGAACAAAGCCATAAAGGAAGATGTGTTGTAGCCTATAATCAACATGTTAATGAATTATTTGAATTAGGTGATGAAGAGCTGGCGTTATTTATGAAAGATGTCAAAAAAGTAGCTCTTGCAATTCAAAAGACTTTTTCACCTAACAAAATAAATTATGGAGCGTATTCAGATAAGCTTCCACATCTTCATTTTCATATAGTACCTAAGTATGAGGATGGTCTCAGCTGGGGGAGTACATTCGAAATGAACCCAGGAAAAGTTTTACTAAGTGACGAAGAGTATGCAGAAATTGTTCAAGCCATAAAAAGTAACTTATAAATCCTATTTATTTAGGATTTTTTTTTATCCATCATTCTATAGTTTTTATAACTAATAATTTGCAAGAAGTTCTTGGAGTATTTCAAGGGTATCTAGTGCATTGATTCGGGTACGAAAATATTCATCCAGCAGAGAGATTCTTCTTTCATCAGCGGTAGTGTTTATTAATAAGGTGAGAGTATATAAACCACTCTTGACCAAATTAATAACATTAAAAGTAAGAGCGACATGCCTATTTTCATCGCTAATACCTGAAACAATGGCCAAATAATCTTCAATTCTTCTATTAAGTCTTTCAATATTAGTATTAATGAGACTAATGCGATTTTCAATTTGAGGGTTTACTTCAGAGGGGTTTTGTATAGCAAACTGGGTGATATCATAGACTTGGTTTTGTATGAGCTGTATTTCATTTAAAAATTGTGTGATGGTCTGTTTGTGTTCTGATGGGGTAGGATAGGTGGGGGGAGAGGGTGTTAGAGGAAGTCCAGTGGCATTTAGGGGGAGATAGGTAAAGAGGGACACAAGGGATAAAGTAATGGCTACTAACGATTTGGGTTTAACAAGATTGTGCATAGGACACCTCCATTCAATATATAAAGCATACCTATATAAAATAACCACTTTTTAGAAGCTTATGTATGATTATAGAGAGAATCATAGGTCAGCAGGTGAAACTTAAAAATTTTGAAGGAGTTCTTCAAGTATTGCGAGAGTATCAAGAGCAGTTACTCTGGAACGAAAAAACTCATCTAGTAATCTGAAGCGTTCGATGTCGTTGGTTGCATGTACCAGCAGATTTAGAGTGTATAAGCTGCTTTTGATGAGGTTAAGGACATTAAAGGTGAGCAACACATGTCTATTTTGATTACTGATACTTGGGACAGTCCTCAAATAATTTTGAATACGTGTGTTAAGTACTTCAAGTTCGGTGCCAAGAAGATTAATCTGTTCTTCCAACTGTCTGGTTTCGATAGTTGAATTTCTAAGAGCAAGTTGGGTAATATCCAGTGCTTGGCTCTGGATATCTTGTAACTGGTCAAGAAAGGCTTGAATAGTTTCTGTATGAGAGATATCACTAATAGTCGTAGCGTTTAATGAAACAGAAGTACATGCAATAGTAATGGATAAAATAATGGAAAGTAAAGATTTAGAATGAATAATAGGCTTCATGGGGCACCACCAATCAAGTTAAATGTTACTCTAGTTAGTATTGCTATTTCAAGATATAATATTCAAATCCTATAAAGTATCAATCAAGCAGTCTATTTCTTCATTTGATAGACTATCTCTATTAATTAGAGG
>JARBTY010000144.1 GCA_029239935.1 Clostridia bacterium
TATTGCCCTTTTTTAATTAAAAGTGGGAATAATACCTGCTCAGCACCTCTCCCCTGATGGGTTGGAATCGTGTAGTTATAATCGATAATATCCTTAACAGATTGCACTAGATTGTAATAATTCCTGCTTCCGGCGTAGGATTCGTCTCCAAGCATGATCCCAGCCCACTGATTATCACTCATGGCTCCTGTTCCACTATCTGTTAAAAGGTCTATATAAACATCCTCTGCCCTTAAAGAAAATGGATTATACCCAGCTTTTTCTAGTGCTATTTCTCTTTCTTTTCTTGAAATCAGGTGAATAGGTTCCACCATCTTAATTCTAAATGGTTCTGCTGCTCTCATGTCAATTCCTCCTTAAGATTTATATCAATAAATTAGTTTTCATTATTATATAAGCAATATTTGTGCCAACTTTTTTACCTCTATTTTTCTTACCTTTTCACTTAAAACGGCCATTTCCTATAGATTTAAAATATCCTTTTATATAAAACTTCATCCTCATGTATCAAAATGATACACCTATAGAGAATCCTTTTCTAATCCCTTATTATGTGGCTTTGACCTCTTATAATATAAAACTAGAGAGTATAAGTGTCTCACATCCGAGACATTTATACTCTCTAGTTTTAGGTTTGTATCAAAATGATACAAACCCACTGATTTTTCCCCTATTTTTCAAAGCCAATGCCATACTTTTCTAGCTTACGATAAAAGGTTGCTCTTCCTATATGGAGAGCCTTTGCCGCTTCTGTTTTAGACGGATAAAGCTCCAGTGCTTTCTTTAATACTTCCTTTTCTAGTTCATCTATAGAAGGCAGTGTATCAAAATAGAAATTAATACCCTTCTTCTCTTTGATTTGTTGTTGTATATGCTCTGGCAGATCATCGATGCCTATTACGCCGTCCTCATCACTGACAAGACAGCCTTCTATAATATTTTCTAATTCCCTCACATTTCCAGGATAGGTATAGTGATTAAGTATTTTAATGACCCTTGGACTGATTGATGCTTTTTTGCCTATTTGCTTGCTTATCTTGTCTATGGCATGCTGGATATATAAATAAATATCTTCTTTTCTTTTTCTAAGCGGCGGAATATCAATCTTTATGACCTCTAACCTATAAAAAAGGTCTTCTCTGAAGGTTTTTTCCTGTACCATATTTTTTAAATTTTTATTAGTAGCTGCAATGACTCTTACATCAATATATTTGAGTTTAGTTCCTCCCACGCGCATGACCTCATGGCTTTGCAATACCCTTAGTAGTTTAGCTTGGAGAAGTATATTCATATCGCCAATTTCATCTAAAAATATTGTACCGGTATCTGCCAGTTCAAATATCCCAGGTCTTCCGCCTTTTTTAGCCCCTGTAAAGGCACCTTCTTCATACCCAAATAGCTCGCTTTCCAAAAGACTTTCAGGAATGGCTGCACAATTTACTGTTATCATGGGCTTATCGGATCTTGGGCTATGGCGCTGAATGAACCTTGCAATAACCTCTTTACCTGTACCACTTTCCCCCTGCAATAAAACTGTAGAATTCACCTGAGATGCCTTTTGGGCAATCTTTAAGGTCTTAATCATATCAGGATTATTCCCAACTATCATATGACGATCTGCATCTGTTAAAAAATTTAATTCTTTATATAAGTGCTGTATTTTTAAGTTGGCATCTTCAAGTTTTTCATGAAGTCTTTTTATTTCTGATAAATCTCTAAATATAGAGATGACCCCTTCTACTTTTCCTTTATATATAAAAGGAACAACATTGGATATCACTTCTTTATCGTTAACTGTTGTTTTTATCCCAATCAATTTACTCCCCGTATCTAGGACATAAGGAATTCTTGAGTCAGGCACAACATCCCATACCTTCCTCCCTATAAAATCCTTTGCTTCGATACCTGTAATGCGGTAGTTCGCCTCATTTACATAAATAATAATCCCCTCTTGATCCACTACAGCAATCCCATCATGAATACTCTCTAGGATGTTTTCGCTCTCTTTTATTATATGATGGATATACATTAGTCTCCCGCCCTTTTATCTCGTGCCGTCCAGCACTACATTGATACTGCTATTTATTAAATTTTAACCGTTTGCTTTATAAGCCTTATTATATACAGCTTTTTTCGTACAAGCAACGTTATCATCTATAGCTTCCGCTCTTTACTAAATGCTCACCTTTTACAAAAAGAATTATTTTAAAAAAAGTTTCTTTTGTTATGCCGTTTAATTCTTTATACTCTATATATGGACTCAAACTATACCACCTATTTAAAAAGTTAGATTGGAGTGTGAACTTATGAGACTTCATCGGCTATTAGGCATTATCATGCTGCTCGATTCACGGGGCATCATGAAAGCTGGGCATTTGGCCAAAATCCTCGAGACTTCCGAAAGAACCATCTACAGAGATATTGATATATTATGTGAAACAGGCCTACCCATTGTTTCTATTCCTGGCCCTCAGGGCGGATACTCTTTTATGGAGGGTTATAAAATCAATGCTAACGTCTTAGAAAGTGGAGATGTTTTTAACCTTTTACTTTCTAGTATGGGCGTTAGACCTGAAAAGGATACGGAAACAGCGTATCAACTTAAAAATGCCCTTATCAAGCTTGAAAACAGCGTATCTGAAAAACATCGTCCTGAGATTATGCGTGCTAAAGAAAGGTTTTTCATCGATTCAGACCCTTGGTGGGGCAAAAGAACCCCTAACAAACATGTAGACATCATCAAAAACTCTATCCTTCACCTTAAGAAACTAGAAGTATCCTATAAAAAGTACAATGGCGAACTCTCTAAAAGGATTTTAAATCCTTATGGAGCTGTCGTGAAGAGTGATGAATGGTATATGGTGGCTTTTTGTGAAGACAAATATGACATCCGGGTATTTAAATGCAGCCGAATAGAAGGTATTCAGGTGCTGGTGGAAACCTTCAGTATTCCCCCCAGTTTTTCTTTAGAAGCCTTTTGGGAGAATAATAAACAAAATTTTATTAAACAAACCGCTATTAAAGAGGTGCATTGTTCTTACCCTGTAAAAGTCAGATGCTTTGATGAAAAACCACTGCTTCTTAAAGACTTTCCCCCGTTATCCTCTGTGCAGCTAGAAAATGTCTGGATTTATGAAATAGACCTGTTGAGTTTTGAAACTGCCTGCAGGGTTATCCTCCCCTTTAGTGACCAGACAGAGGTCTTAGAGCCTCTGGCGCTTAGACAGTATCTTTTGACAAAAGCTCAAAAAATTTTGAATTTATATAAAATCTTATAAATCCCTGACACTCTATTGGCAAGGATTATTGCGTATAATAAGCTTATATAAGGACGATTGATGACCGATGGTTTAGCCCTATAGATTTCAATCGTATTTAATATCTATCTAAACTGAAGGGAGCTATACATGATGGAAGGAAAAGTAATAACGCTAAAAGGATTTAAAGCTGTGGGATTGACATACTTTGGGGATAACAAAAAAGGTGAAATTCCTAGTCTGTGGGACACATTTAATAAGCAGTTCAGCCGCATCTCACAAAAAAGCATGCCTATGTTATGTTATGGCGTATGTGATGATATGCCTGACTCTGAATGCCGATTTCACTATACTGCCTGTGTAGCAGTCGATGCATTTTCAGATGTGCCAGAAGGTATGGACACCAAAACTATTCCAGCCGGAAAATATCTTGTCTATACTTACACCGGCTCTATAAATGATTTAGGCTCATTTTATGACACTATCTTTTCAACATGGTTTCCAAATTCTCCATATGAAATGGATATGAGACCTCAGCTAGAACTTTATGATGAAAGATTTATGCGTAATGGTGAATTTGATATCTATGTTCCTATTAAGTGATATTTGATAATCTGCACCCTAAAAACTTTGTTGTAAAAATGCCAAGCAGGAATTGTCTGCTTGGCATTTAGGTATTTTATATAGGTTGAACTTTACCGAAAATGAGGTCATCATCATAGACGTCTTCTATCAAATGATAGTCTTTTAATCGCCCCTCTAATTTGAACCCATTTTTTTCTAACACCCTGCTTGACCCAATATTTGCACCTATTACACGGGCATGGAGTTTGTGAAGACCCAATACTTCAAAGGCAAAATGATTCATTAGAGCAATAGTCTCTGTACCGTAGCCCTTACCCCAACAGTCTTTATGAAAGACATAACCCACTTCAGCATGTTTTGCACCTTCATAAAAATTGAAAATCATTGCTGTACCTATAACTGTCTCTGTTGATTTAAGAACAACCGAGGCATATAAATGGGTACCTGCCGCTTCTCGTTTTAATAGCTCCTCAATATGCCCATAGGTTTCATCCACTGTGTGCATAAGCCTCCAACCAATAAAACGGGAAACCTCTTTATCTGAAACATAGCTATGGATCTCCTGAACATCCTTTGTATCTAACGCTTTAAAATATATGTGCTCACCTTTCAGCCCATGAAATAAACTTGCATCCATATGCTACTCTCCCTTACTAGTCTATTCTTGCTTTACTTTAAAACCCATTATACTACAGTCCCAAAATTTAGTCATCTAGGTTTCTGAAGAATTGATGTATCGATAATGCTTGACTACAGGTGATTAAAGGGAGTTTCATTATTTATTTTTTACAATTTCTCTAAGATTCTCACTGGAAATTGTCATTTTTTTCATCACATTAAAAATGCTCTCTATACTTATATTATGTTCTTCCATTGTTGCAAGCATTTCTTGTGTAGCTGCAGCATGCTGCTCCGCGATAGTTGCTACTTCCTCTGATTCTTCTCGTATCTTTCCAAAAATAGCTGTGGTTTTATCAATCATTTCAAGTTCTGTTAAAATATGCTGATCTATATCTTTAAAGGAAAGCTGTATTTCATTGAAGCTTGTATTAACAGCATTTGAAAGCATTTCCCCCTCTTTTACAGCTTCATTACCCGTTTGTACTTTTTCCAATACCTTTCCAGTTTTATCATTTATCCCGCTAATAATTTCGTTAATCTGACTAACTATATTAGCACTTTCTTCAGCCAGCTTCCTCACTTCATCGGCTACTACTGCAAAACCTTTTCCTGCTTCCCCTGCTCTGGCCGCTTCTATTGCAGCATTCAATGCCAAAAGATTCGTTTGCGATGCTATTTGTATGATTCCTGAAAGAAAATTATTAATAACACCTATATTATCTTGTAATTCAGTAACTGTTATGACAGATTCTGTGACAGCGCTCCCAATAATACTCATCTGTTTATCCATTTGTATTATTTTCCCTGAACCACTGGCAACTAATTCGCTGGTTTTCTTAGATATACTTTCAAGCTGTCTGGAAATATTCTGAGATTCATAAATTTTTTGTTCTGCTGTACTCATCATACTACTAACACCATTTATTGCCCCTGCTTGTGCTGTCACCCCATTTACGACTTCATTGACAGTATTAACCATAGATGCACTAATTTCTTTTACTGATTGTAAGTTAACAAAGCAACTCGATACCTCATCATTTAACGAACTGGTATTGGTATTTATGACCCCCATTGTTCTCCGTAATGCTTCAACTGAGTCCTCTGACTTTTTTGCTTCATCAGCTGCCAATTTAATGGCATCCATCCCCCATTTTGTCATAAAATAAATAACAAGTACAATTATATTTATAATAGCAATCTGAATGAGCATACTCCCCTGGAAGACTCCAGATAAAATAAATCTAGCTATAAGCCCTATATTAATCATTCCGCTGCATACCACAAAAACTGTTGTATTTAAGTACAATGAACATAGACTTATAGGAATAAGAATCAAATAAACAGAGTGAGCATTATTTACAAAACTCACTGTAGACATCCCTACAATAAGAGATACTATATAAGGCACTACAGTTTGAAGTTTCTCCTTTTTCATAGAAAAAATACAAAAAATAATAGTTGCTATATATACAACTGAAGATATAAGAAGTGCTACCCTCTTATAATAAATACCTGTAAAGATTGATAACACTGCTATTAAAAAAACAATACCGATTACAGCTTTATTAACTTTCTCTAAATGCTTTTTCATAATCACTTTTTCCATTGCTTCTGCCTCCTTGGTCATATTTACATTTCGAGTTTCCTCTTTGATTATATATGAACTCAGATTATTTCTGCAGTTTCATTAGTCATTATTTAGAATGCTAAAAGCACAACAATACTGCCCTACACCCTTTTAAAGAAAAAATTCCTCGGACATTAAGTCCGAGGCAACACCTTGTCTATCCTATTTAAAAATTGACTCTTATAATAGTTATACTCATACCACTGATCATATTTATCATGCATAATCTCTTTTTGTCTCTCTAAATGCTCTCGGATTTGCTGGCTGACCTCAGTTTCATCAGCGTTTAGTAATCTTACTACCTCCGGCATGGCATCATATGACAAATTCATAATATACCCTACATCTATTTTTCCTGTCTCCTCGTATCTTAAAATATTCTCTTTTGCGATGATTCGATCTATATTAATAAAATTTAATGCGGTATAGACTGTTAGTGCAGCAATCACTGAATATTTAAGGACAGGCGTTTTTTTAATCCAAATACCTAACAACAAAATGATGAGCAGAATACCTATTAAGATCATAAAGACTTGAACAAATACTCTTAATCTCGTAAATCCAAATGCTTTTTCATACAAATACATTTTGTAGCTGGCAGCTCCGAGCATATTAAAGGTAAATACTATTAGTAAACTATAGGACAGATTGGCTACTTTATGGATCACCCCTTGACTCTTCTTCATGAGATTCATACCTAACATCACTATTGCAAAGTTGATGATAGTCACTAAAATCAATTCAAAAAACCCTCTTCGTGCATATTCTGCATAGGAAAATCCCATTGGCAAAGCATCTGCTCCTCCCCCATATAAATAAGCTACCTGGACAACCGTAAATAATAAATAAGCAGTATTTACCATTACTAATATTGTTATCATCGTCACTGGTTCCCAGCACGCTTTGACAACACCCATAGCCTCCTCTTGATACGGTATATGACTATATTTGAAACTCCATAATAACCCAAACATATATAGTGTGATGAGTGTTATCAAAAACGTATGTCCTATAACACTAGAATTATTGAACCTACCAAATAAATCACCTATGCTTTGAATATAATAATTGAACATCATATCAGCGGAGGACAGCAGCATGATGATAATGATTAATAAAGGAATAGAAATCATCAGTCCTCTTATGATACTTTTTCGCGTTGCATTCTCCTTCACTTCTTTTCCGCTTTTTATGATTTCCTTACTAAAGGAAATAAACTTAGGCGAGGTCATAAGTGCTTTATTAAACATCCTGTCTACAATATTAGCTGCTAAAGCTAGGCTTATTCCCTTAACCTGCTCATATCTTACGGTTATTAAATACCCTGTTATTAATAAAGGTATTAATAGTATATTTAAGCTTTTCAGTACAGGATTGTTATATAAACTAAAACTTAACGCCAATAAAATACTTGGTATACCCCATACAAGGCTTATTTTTTTGCTCAGCTGAATTTGACTCTTAACACTGTACAAAACAGCACCCATCATAACCATAGTGAAGATTAAGACAGATAGTCCTAAATATTCTTCTGCAAAAAAATAATCAAATAATATGCCTGACCCTGCTGCCATTAATAAAGCCGTAACCCTGTGCTTTAAGGATTGCTGTGCATCCACTAGGTTGTTTTCCGCTCTTCTTAAATTCACTGGACTTTCTTCTTCATTATGTATAATGATATTGTCTTTAATGATACTCTCTTGAATTTCTTCACTCATTAGCTTTCACTCCTTTTAAAAAAATTAAATAAAGTTTTCTTTTTAATATCTCTGTTTATCTTTTAAAAGCTCTATGTACGCATTG
>JARBTY010000145.1 GCA_029239935.1 Clostridia bacterium
CTTTTACTATTTGCTTAATAGGACTTTTGGTATTTAAGCTGGAATACGCCCTGCTGATTAGTATGATCATAGCTTTGGTAGATGCCCTGCCAGTGTTTGGGAGTGGAAGTGTATTGATACCTTGGGCAATTTATAATATGATAATAGGTAATTATATGATTGCTATAGGGCTTTTAGGTATATATGGCATCATATTTGTGATGAGGCAGATCATGGAACCCAAGATTTTATCACATCAAATAGGTATATATGCCTTGTTAACGGTTATGGCAGTTTATATCGGGTACAAAACAATAGGGGTGCTGGGCGTTATTGCAGGTCCTGTTATAATGGTAAGTATAAGAGCCTTTCAGAATATAGGGGTTTTACCTCAGTTCAAACCTATAAAAGACAAAGAAAGCAAAAGGGAAAAGTGATGAAGCAAATACATTTTGATACGATAGTAGAAGCTGTAAAAAACATATGTATAGAAGCAAATTATTATTTGCCGGAAGATATATATGATGCGCTTAAATCAGGTGAAGAAAGGGAAATAAGTCCTGTTGGAAAAGATATTTTAAAAGATATTTGTCTGAATGCAGATATTGCAAAGCAGGAAGATATTCCTATTTGTCAGGATACAGGAACTGCAGTTATTTTTGTAAAACTTGGGCAAGAAGTTTATATTGAAGGCGGTTTGCTGGAAGACGCTATCAATGAAGGTGTTAGATTAGGCTATAAGGAAGGGTACCTTAGAAAATCCATTGTAGAAAATCCACTTTATCGAAAGAATACAGGGGATAATACGCCAGCGGTTGTACATTATGAAATTGTGGCAGGAGAACATTTGGAGCTGCTTGTAGCGCCAAAAGGCGGCGGCAGCGAAAATATGAGTAAGGTTTATATGCTAACGCCTTCACAAGGGATAGATGGGGTGAAAAAAGCAGTTTTTGAAGCGGTTACCCTTGCAGGGCCCAATGCCTGTCTTCCAGTAGTTATTGGTATTGGGATAGGCGGTAATTTTGAAAAATGTACGTTGCTTGCCAAAAAGGCTCTAACAAGAGATATCGGTTCCTATCATGCAGATGAACGTATGGCAAAGCTGGAGCAAGAATTATTGGAAGAAGTTAATAACATGGGGATAGGCCCGCAGGGGTTAGGAGGCAGCGTGACAGCACTGGCTGTACATATTGAAAGTTATCCTTGTCATATTGCTTCTATGCCTTTGGCAATTAATATGGGATGCCATGTCAACAGGCATGCCTCGATCAGGTTATAAGGAGAACAAAAAAATGGAGAAGATAGTCAGTGTACCTATTAATAAAAAAGAGGCCCAAAGTCTTAGGGCAGGAGAGAAACTGCTTCTTAGCGGTATTATTTATACAGCAAGAGATGCTGCTCATAAAAGGATGATTGAAGAGTATGAAAAGGGTAAACCATTACCAATAGATATGGAAAATACTGCAATCTATTATGCTGGACCGGCTCCGGCAAAGCCTGGTCATGTCATAGGGAGCTGTGGCCCCACAACAAGCGGTCGTATGGATAGTTATGCACCGATACTGATGCAGTGGGGGCAGACGATGATGATTGGAAAAGGTCTTCGAAATCCCGCAGTTATTGAAGCAATGAAGACCTACGGGGCGGTATATGTGACAGCCATCGGAGGAGCTGGGGCACTGCTTTCAAAGTGTGTTACAGAGATGAGCTGCATAGCTTATGAGGATCTGGGAGCAGAGGCTATTTATAGGCTTGTGGTCAAAGATTTTCCGGTTATCGTAACGATTGACAGTTTGGGTAATAATTTGTATGAAATAGGTCAAAGAGAGTATAGGAAAGGAAGTATATAATGGAACAGCCAAGAAAGAAAATGAGTAAAGGTGCAACGGTGGCTATTGTTATAGGCAGTGTGCTGCTTTTTATTGCTGCATGGAGTGCGATATTATCGATTGTAGTAAGCAATGTAGCAGGTACTGGTTTTGAAACAGAATTCGGTTATGAAAGCATAGATGTGGTGTATGTCAATGGCGTCATAGGTGAGGAAAGTTCTTTTTTTAGTGAAGCCAGCTACAATCATAACTGGACAATAGATCAGATTAATCGGCTGATGGACAGTGAAAGTAATAGGGCTATTTTGCTATATGTAAATTCTCCAGGAGGTGGGGTATACGAATCCGATGAAATCTACCTTAAGCTTAAGGAATACAAAGAGATTACAGGAAGACCGGTTTATGCTTATATGGCACAGATGGCGGCTTCAGGAGGTTACTATATTTCTATGGCAGCTGACAAGGTCTTTGCAAACCGCATGACGATGACAGGTTCTATAGGTGTTATTATGTCCATGATGGATACAACAGTGCTTGAAGAAAAAATAGGTGTTAAAACAGACAATATAGTATCAGGGAAAAATAAAGCAATGGGCAATCCATTAAGTGATGAACAAAGAAAGATTTTGCAGGACATGGTAGATGAAAGCTATGGTATCTTTGTAGGTATTGTAGCTGAAAATAGAGGATTAGACTTAGAGACCACAAAAAAATTAGCAGATGGCAGAATTTACACAGCGAATCAGGCTAAAGAGCTTAAACTCATTGATGAAGTGGGTAATTTTGAAAGTGCAGTTGAAGATTTGAGAATAAATTATGGGCTTGAAGACTGTGAAGTTTATGATGTGATTAATGAGCAAACTTTTTGGGACAGTTTTCTCGCAAAGGTAGGAAAAAAGGTTAGATTCTTAAATGAGTTCGACAGTATCAAAGAGTATATTTATAAAAATGACAGTGGAAAACTCATGTATTACTACGAAAGATAGATCAACTTAAAACCTATATTTGCCAGAAGAGGAGTGTATAAAATAGTGCACTCCTTTTGATGTAAGTAATTTACATAGCTATAAAGCTAGACTTATTGCGTTTTTTTTGATATATTATGATAGATTGTTGATGAGAGTAAATTTACTGGACTACAATCTAGTATACTAGTTTAAAAAGAAAGGGAGTTTAAATGGATACCTTTATATATGTTATACTATCTCGTACGCACACGCATGTAGGCAAAATGATTAGATATTGTACCAATTCAGCATTTAATCATGTATCAATCAGTTTGGATGCGGATATGCTTCAGATGTATTCGTTTGCTAGGCTATCAGCTAAAAATCCTTTAGTAGGGGGAATGGTCAAGGAGAATCCAAAGCGTTTTGCGCTGGGGGATTCAACAGATATTCCAGTTAAGATCTACCGCATTCCTGTTACGTATAAGCAATATGATCAAATTAGTGACTTTATATATGCAACGTATACCGATACTGAAAAGTACTATTATAATTTGATTGGTGTCTTTAATGTATTATTTAAAAGTGATTTTAAAGTTTATAAGACCTATATTTGTACAGAGTTTGTTTCAGAAGTTTTTAAACACGGGGATTTAAAATTGCTTCCTGAAAGATGTAATATCGTTTCTTTAAAAGATTTTGAGTCAAATCTTGAGCCGTTTATCATGTATCAGGGGGATTTCTATCAGTATCCTGAGTTAGCAGATGAATACAAAGAAAATGATAGTTCGGAAAAAGATGATTTTTTTGAACGAAAAGGCATGAGAAGAGAGCTGATTAATACACTAACTGTTTTTATGATTTTAATTCATAGATTTCACATAGGCTAATTTAAATAGGGTCAAGGACAGGACATGCTGTAAGTTAATTCAACATGGCAGGTAGAACAGGTTAAAAAAATTGACTTTTGTTTAAAAGAATTATATACTTTTATTAATGAAATAATGGTGAGTAGAGATAGAGAAGCGTTAAAAATAGTTATTATTTTTTGCGCATTTTTTTTGCACATTTTAGAGAGAGGTGTCTTTGTATGGAAAAGTATATTATAGCATTAGATCAAGGAACGACCAGTTCAAGAGCTATTATATTTGATAAAAATCAGCACATCGTCGGGGTGAGCCAAAGGGAATTTACTCAGATTTACCCTAAAGAAGGCTGGGTAGAGCACGACCCTATGGAAATATGGGCAACCCAGTATGGTGTACTGCAGGAGGTTTTGGCAAAAGTCAATCTAACACAAGAAGATATAGCCGGTATAGGTATCACTAATCAAAGAGAAACGACTATTGTATGGGATAAAGAGACAGGGATGCCCATTTATAATGCCATTGTCTGGCAGTGCAGAAGAACAGCTGAGATTTGTGATAAGCTTAAAGAACAGGGACTTGAAGACTATATTAAAAAGACTACAGGTCTTGTTTTAGATGCTTATTTTTCAGGAACTAAAATCAAGTGGCTCCTAGATCATGTTGAAGGGGCAAGAGAAAAGGCAGAGGCCGGCAAGCTACTTTTTGGTACAGTGGATACTTGGCTTGTGTGGAAGCTGACAAGTGGTAAAGTGCATATAACAGATTATACCAATGCTTCAAGAACAATGCTTTTTAATATTAAAACCCTCAAATGGGACAAAAAGCTTTTAAAGGCTATGGATATTCCAGAGTCTATGCTGCCGGAGGTGAGAAACTCATCAGAGATATATGGGTATGCCAATCTTGGGAGCAAAGGTGGTGTGAGGGTACCGGTATGCGGAGTAGCCGGAGACCAGCAGGCAGCACTTTTTGGACAGGGGTGTTTTAATAAGGGAGATGTAAAAAACACTTATGGGACGGGATGTTTTGTCTTAATGAATACGGGGGAAGAGGTGGTTGAGAGCAAAAATGGCCTGCTCACAACGATTGCCATTGGGATAGACGGCAAAGTGCAGTATGCTTTAGAAGGCTCGGTATTTGTTGGCGGGGCTGTTGTGCAGTGGTTAAGAGATGAGCTAAGGGTCGTTAATGACTCCAGCGATACAGACTACTTTGCTGGCAAGGTCAAAGACAGCGGCGGGGTTTATGTGGTACCGGCATTTGTTGGACTAGGAGCTCCTTACTGGGATATGTATGCCAGAGGCAGCATTTTTGGGATGACGAGAGGCACAAACCGCAATCATATTATAAGAGCTTCTCTTGAAGCCATAGGTTATCAGAGTAGAGATGTTATAGAAGCTATGGTTGAAGACGTTGGAGCTGGCATCAACAGTATGAAAGTAGATGGGGGCGCGAGTAAGAATAATTTCCTCATGCAGTTTCAGGCTGATATTATAGGTACAAAAGTAGTAAGGCCTGTGGTTATAGAAACTACCGCATTAGGCGCGGCGTATTTGGCTGGTTTTGCAGTAGGCTACTGGAAAGATAAAAATGAAATTTTAGAGGCTTGGCGCGTGGAAAAAGAATTTACACCCAGCTTAGAAGAGGAAATAAGAGCTAAAGCCTATAAAGGTTGGAAACGGGCAGTTAAAAGGAGTATGCAGTGGGCACTTGAAGATGCAGAAGAAATCTGACATAATCAGTGTCATAGGATCATACGATGCAAGAGAATAAGAGTCAAGCACAAAAGACACACTACCAAGTGTACTCTTTTGTGCTTGTTTTTTTTGTCGTTAAAAAGGGCAAAAACTTAGCACTGCAAATAAAAGTTATAGTATAAAATTTAAAATATTGAAACTTGAACCAAAGTATTATAAAATAAATAGTAGATTGAATAAAATTATCTCAACTTTTATATTATAGAGAGTGAAAAATGTAAAAGGAAGGAAGGATAGGCGTGCTTCTAAAAGGCAATCATAAAGTCAAAAAGTATAATATCATTATTATTCCGGAAAGAGGAGGAAATACTAAAAGACTGGACTTATCCTCTATTTTGATTAAAGGGACGCTTATTTTCTTTCTGACAGTAGGAGTAAGTGTTGCGGCAGTTACTTCTATTTTTGTAAACCGATACGACAGGCTGAGCGAAGAATCTAGAAGCCTAAAACATAAAAATGAGTACATCAGAAATCTTGAACAAGATAATAAAGATAAAGAAGATGTTATTCAAAACTATAAAGTTTATCAAGATACCATCCAGCATAAAATAGAAAAAATCGATGAATTAGAGAAAGATATTAAAAACAAATTGGATCAAAGTGATTTTTTTAAAGATACTTCTCAGTTCAAGGATATGACACAAACGGAAACAGCGCCAACACTAGAATTGATGGGCTACTTAGAAGATTCTCAGATGTCTGTTGAAGTGATAGACAGTAAGATAGCCGCTCTGACACAAATCAATAAACAACTAGATAAAGTACTTGAAAAAGAACAGTATATCCCTTCCTTTCCCCCTTGCAAAGGAAGGATTACCAGTTATTTTGGAGAACGACCAAATCCCTTTAATTTTAGAGGACAAGAAAACCATTCAGCTATTGATATAGCTAATGCCTATGGAACTAAGATTCATGCAACGGCAAAAGGAAGGGTTGTATACTCAGAATATAGGGCTGGATTTGGTAATGCAGTATACATAGACCATGAGAATGGTTTTACCAGTCTATACGGGCATGCCTCTAAGCTTTTGGTAAAAGAAGGACAAGTTGTTGAAAAGGGAGAAGTCATAGCATTGATGGGATCTACAGGCCGCTCTACAGGTACGCACGTTCATTTTGAATTAAGAAAAAATGAAGTACCGATAGACCCTATAAAAATATTTGAATAAGGAGATAAACAGATGTTTGGAGATTTTAAAGGTGAAAGTAAAGATAAGTTCAAAAGTAGTGAGGTGGGTACGCTCATAGATACCACAGCGAGCCTGAAAGGAGACATTGTCACAGAGGGGAATGTCAGAATAGATGGCAAATTTGAAGGAAATATCATACGGGCAAAAGATGTTGTGGTGGGAGAAAACGGCATTGTAGAAGGACAGATAAACTGTGAAACAGTGATGATTTATGGAACAATCAAAGGCAACATCAAAAGCCAGGGTCTAGCGGAAATCATGCCTACGGGTAAAATCTTTGGAGATATAGACGTTAAAAGCATTTCGATAAGAGAGGGTGCGGTTTTTGAAGGCAAGAGCATTATGAAACAAGGGATTCAAGAAGCGGAATAAAACAAGAGAAAAATAGAATAGAGCGGAGCTGTAAAGAAAAAATCTTTGCAGCTTTTTTGATAAATGATCATTTTAACGACATAGGAGGAAAGCAAAATGCATATTAACATAAGAGCAATGGAAGCAAAAGATTGGGAAGGTGTTTCAAAAGTCTATCTTGAAGGGATACAAACAGGACGGGCTACATTTCAAACACAAATACCAACTTGGGAAGAGTGGGACGCGGGACATGTGAAAAGCTGCAGACTTGTAGCCGTAGATGGTGAGGGAAATGTTATGGGCTGGGCAGCTCTAAGCCCTGTGAGCAGCAGATGTGTCTATAGGGGAGTTGGAGAGGTTAGTGTGTATGTAGGCAATGCATTTAAGAAAAAAGGTGTGGCAAAGCTGCTTTTAAAGACACTGATACAAAGTTCAGAAGAAGAGGGATACTGGACCCTTCAAGCAGGGATATTCACCACTAACTTAGCAAGTTTAAATCTGCATCAGTCAGTTGGTTTCAAGATAGTAGGTATAAGAGAGCGGATTGGGAAAACAGTGGAAGGCGTATGGCAGGATACAGCTTTACTTGAACGAAGAAGTGATATAGTAGGAATAGAATAGATTTTAAATAGACTCATAGATAAAGCCCTTGATTTTTGATCAAGGGCTTTATCTATGAGAAAATATTGGGAGTTTTGAAAAAAATGTTGAGAAATAGGGAATGGAGTGATAAAATACGATTAAATACGATTTAATTGTATAATAAGTCAAATAATAATATAAGATTTTTAAAATTAAACTAGGGTAGGGCAACAAACAAATTGGATTTTAAGGGGAGTTTAAAATGAAAAAAATAAGCACTAAAATTTTGCTATTATCAATTATTAATTCACTGACAGTTATGCTGATTTTAAGCAGTATTGCAGTGTGGTCTATGCTGGGTATACAAAAGTCATACTTAGGCAATCTTATTACAACGCAGGTACAAAGTGCGGCAAGTTTGATACAGGGGTATTATGAAACCTACCAAAAAGGTGAAATAACGTTAGAGGAAGCCAAAAAGCTTTCGGCATGGGCTGTTAGAAATCTGAGCTATGGGCAGGATGGCTATTTTTGGGTGGATACTTACGAAGGGGTTAATGTTGTTCTTTTAGGCAATGAGACAGAAGGCACAAATCGGCTGGAAAGCAAGGATGAAAAAGGGAATTATTTTATTAAAGAACTGATTAAAAATGGCAGAGAGGCAGAAGGCGGCTTCACGGATTATTACTTTACAAAAAAAGGCGGTACTACAACAATGCCTAAAAGAGCGTATACTCTGGCTTTTGAACCTTTTGAATGGGTTATCGGAACGGGCAATTATATTGATGATATTGATAGTATGATAGAAAAGGAAGAAAAAGATATTACAGAAGCTGTAAAACAGAAAATAGCGTTATTACAGGTGGTATCAGGGATATTAGCCATTATATTTGGTATGATATCTTATATTATGGGTAAAAAGATTTCAAAACCTATTGAGGATGCTTCACAAATTATCAAGCAATTATCTCTAGGAAACTTTATTGTTGAATTGCCGAACAAATATTTAAAGAAAAAAGATGAAATCGGCCTCATGGCCCATTCGCTACAAGATATGATTGCGGCGATACAGCAGATGATTGGAGCTGTCATTGAAGAAGCAGCCACCTCCAGACAAATCATTGAGAGGTTAAGCAAAG
>JARBTY010000146.1 GCA_029239935.1 Clostridia bacterium
ATCCTATTTAAGACGAAATAGTCTGTTAATATCATTTGTTTGAAAGTTAATAAGAGATTATATATACTATTTAAATAAATATATCCACCTAAAAGGAGTCAAATAATGACAGTCGAACCAATAAGAGACAAAAGCAAAATCAAGAAAATGTATACTTACTTAAATGCAAAAAGTCCTAAATATGGATTGCTTTTTAAGTTTGGATTAAATACCGGATTAAGAATCAGTGATCTATTGCCCATAAAAGTAAGTGATATTTTTAATAGTTCAGGTCAGTATAAAGAATATTTCATATTAAAAGAGAAAAAAACGGGTAAAGAAAAAAAGATAAAATTGAATACGGCCCTTCGAGAAGCCTTAAATGATTTTATAAAAGAACAGGGTTTAAACTCTGAATCCTATCTGTTTTTTAGCTGTAAAGGAAATCATATTAAACGCATACAAGCTTATAGAGTATTGAAGGAAGCGGCATCTACCTGTGGTATAGAAAATTTTGGAACCCATAGTTTAAGGAAAACTTGGGGGTACTGGACATATAAAATATCAAGGTACAATGTAGGCTTGATCATGGATACATTTAATCACAGTTCGCAAAGTATTACATTACGATATATAGGAGTTAATCAAGATCAAAAGGATGAACTCTATTCACTGGTGCAATTTTAAATTTTAATACAACATACAACATATTTTTATACTTTGGTATATATTTTTTGATAAAATTGTCGAAATTATTGAATGATAATAGAAAATCAGAACTTTGTATGATATAATCTTTTTATCTGTCGTAATGCCAAAATTTTACTTAAGATAATGAAACATAATATTAAAATTGTTTCATTGCATATTATTATACTAGTAACATAAAAATATTCGAGGTGAAAAGATGTTTACACTTTGCAATTCTATAAAAGATAGCTTAAATATAGATGATGAAATTGACAAAAATATAAAAAAGTTATGTACTTTGCTTAATTATGATATCATAGCCATCATCAATTTTAATAATGGCTATAAGTTGGCCACATCAACTGAAATACTTCTCAAAAAGAATACAGAATACATAACAGCAAGCGATAAATGGTCAAAAGTGCTCAATTCTTCTGAAAAACATTTATTAACTTTATTGACTGAGCAACAACAAGTTTTATTTTATGACATCAACTCTACTGCATATAATGATTATTTTCCGCTTATTGAAAATATTGAAAAAGAAATCTATATTCCTATCTTCCAAAACACCAAAAATACTAATGTTCCATCTAATGATCTAATAGGCTGCATCTATATATCGACCTTTGATTGCGATAAAAGCGTAACAATTAATGACCTTATTCAAAGTGATGTTTATAATACCATCTACATTTTAGATAAATTATGCGTCATGAAATATTTAGGATACAAAAAAAATGAATCCGTTTTTAATTTGGTAAGCGTTATGTCAGAAATGACCTTAGAAAATGATCCCCTGACGGTTCTCCATCCTTATTCTGTTGCTCAGTTTTCTGTCCAAATCGCTGAGGCACTTGCACTTAATGACTCTACTAAAGAAATAATATACTTTGCAGCTCTGTTACACGACATCGGAAAAATTTATCTTGATGTAAATATTTTAAGGAAAGAAACTTCTTTGACCAATAAAGAATATACCACTTTAAAAAACCATAGTATTTATGGTGCAAATATTATCAAAAGTATGACTTCATTAGATGATATCTCATTTTTTGTTAAACATCATCATGAACGTTACGATGGTGCAGGTTATCCAGAGGGATTAAAAGGAGTGACAATTCCTCTGGCAAGCAGAATTATCTGTATAGCGGATGCCATTGATGCCATGTTCTCTCAAAGGGTGTATAAACCCTCTAGACCAGAGAAATATGTTATCAGGGAGCTTCTTCAAAACACGGGAAAGCAGTTTGACCCTGAGCTTGTAGATATTGCAATTAGCATCCTATCCAGCTCCTTAGAAAAACCTTTCAATCCACTATCAAGCTCCATTACTTGGAGTACTCTGACACTGATAACAACCCGCGGAACTTACTCCATCCAAGGTACACTCATGACCTACGGTTTTGGGCACTTCTTTAAGTCCAATAAGTTTAATTTTCTGTCTGCAATCGGTGAAGGAGAATTGATAGACGCGATACTGTTTATGCATACAAGCCATAATACTATTTTGGAGTTTCAAGCTCAATTAGATTTTTATGAGGAAAATCAAGTGTATATTTCCCATATTAAGTCACCTTTATAATATTTACTATTTACATAATCGAAAGGATACGCCTATGAAAAGTATTAAAGCTCAAATATTACTCTCAACTGAACTTGTCATTTTAGCTATTATCATTGGATTAAGCACTTTAGCTCTGCAGATTTCGGCTAACGCTGTAAAAAAGACTGCTGATACAACGATGTCAGCTATCGTTCAGCAAGCAGCAAAGGTTGTAGAGAGCCGTATAAGTGAACAACTTAATATTATGGAGATGATAGCCGCCCGCCCCAATATCTCCAACAGCAATATTTCTACTGACTATAAACTGACCTCTCTGCAAGTGGATGCACAGCGTTATGGTTACCTAAAAATAGGAATAGCTGATTTGACTGGTAACGCTAAATTTAGTGACGCCTCTGCTACCAATGTTTCTGACAGAGACTACTTTAAAAAGGCTATGGAAGGTGTGTCCATCGTTTCCGATCCCATCATAAGTAAAACCGATAATCAAATGATTGTGGTTTATGCTGTTCCCTTAACAGAAAATGGACAAATAGTTGGTGCATTAATCTCCACCAAATCGGGTAGTGAGATAAGTTCAATAGTAGATGATATTACCTTTGGACAAACGGGCAGAGCTTTTATGTTGTCTAACACTGGGGTTAAAATAGCTCATTATAATAATGAACTAGTTATAAATATGGATAACGACTTTGAAAATATCAAACAAGACAGTACCCTAAAAGAAGTTGTAGCTCTTGAGGAAAAAATGATTAATGGTGAATCAGGCTCTGGTTCTTACCACTATAAAGGGGCTGATAAATTCTTAGCCTTCGTGCCCGTTCCTGATACAACTTGGTCTTTAGCTGTTGTAGTAGAATATGCTGAGGTTTTTTCAGAACTTACATTTCTTAGGACGATTATCATTGTTATCGCTATATTATTTTTGGTGATATCTTCTGCTATTACCTACCTAATCTCAAATAATCTAGCCAGTCGCATCAAAGCTGCTACACTTTATATTACGCCAATGGGCTCTGGTGACTTTTCTCACCCAATATCTCCTAAACATCTTACGATGAAAGATGAAATAGGCCAAATGATTCGTGCGGTTAATGCCATGCAGATTTCTATCAAAGAAATGCTGTCATCAGTCATAGCTAACTCTAATAAAATTGACCTGGATTCTCAAAATCTTTCTGCTGTATCTGAAGAAATGAGCAGTTCCTCAAGCACTGTTACTGTTGCTGTTCAAGAAGTTACCAAAGGGACCACTACTCAAGCTGAAGCACTTACTGCTATTACAGAAGGATTAAATCAATTCTCTGATAATCTTGACTATATCATCCAAGATATCCAAACGGTTGATTCAAACTCTAATCACATTATACAACTTTCAAGCGAAAGTACAGAAAAAATTCATCACCTTTCGCAATCAGTGAAGGACACCAATCGACAGTTTGGAAATTTTGAAGAACAAATTATAACACTAGGCAGAAATATTAAGCAAATCAGTGAGATAACCAATCTCATTAATGCCATATCTGATCAAACCAATTTGCTTGCACTTAATGCTGCAATCGAAGCAGCCAGAGCAGGTGAAGCAGGAAAAGGGTTTTCCGTTGTTGCAGAAGAAATACGAAAACTTGCTGAGAACTCCAAAGAGTCTTCTGCAAATATCGCTTCTCTCATTGATACTATTTATACTGAAAATGAAATAATGATTCAAACCGCTCAAGCAGTCAGTCAAGAATTTTCTAACCAATCTACCGTTATTGATACGACTTTAGACTCCTTTAATGCCATTGTAAAGGCTGTAAATGAAACAACATCTCAAATAAAAAATATAAATACTTCTGCTGAAAATATTCATTCCCAGAAAAATGATGTGCTTGATCAAGTAGAGCATATCGCCTCCATCTCAGAAGAAACATCTGCTACCTCCGAAGAGATTGCTGCGTCTTCCCAGGAACTACATAGTGCCTCTGAAGAAGTTGCCGCTTCGGCAATCAACCTAGGTGTCCTAACCAAAGAAATGATGGAAGAAGTTAATAAGTTTAAAGTCTAATTCACCAACCCGATCCCCCCTCAAAAAGACCACCATTACAGAAATCATTCTATAATGGTGGTCTTTCATTTTATAGTTTATAAATATTTTTTCAGCTCCCTAATATCACCAATAACCATATCAGCAGCATCTAATTCTCCGTCTGAAGCAAAACCATACGTACATCCTATCGTATAAATACCATTTTTTTGGCCTGCCTCAATATCTTGTTGTCTGTCTCCTATGATAACACTTTCTTTTGGATACTGATCTTTTATCTCTGCGAGTATCTCGTGTTTTGGAATAAAATGATAGTCATCCGAACATACCAATGCCTCAAAATATTTATCTAGCCCAAATATCTTATTATGATACTCTTTATAATACTTTTTACAATTGCTGATAAAGACAAGTTGGTATCCTTTGTCTTTCAAATACTGCAAGGTCTCTGTTGCCCCTTTATAAAGAATAGGCTTGTCAGTTTGAATCTGTTGTTTCATCTCTTCACCAATGATTTCACTGCACTGCTCTCTTAGGGCATGGCTTAAGCTTGGCATAAAGTTTTCCCACATAGCCTGCGGATTAAAACCCAACCAATAACTTATTTCTTTGTCTGACCATTCTCTCTCCTCTGCAAATCCTTTCTCTACAAGAAATGCATAAGCTTTTCTAAAACTTGGAGCATATAGTTTAATACTATCATGCAGTGTGCCGTCATAATCAAAAAATAGTGTTTTTATACTTCTAAATGGTATCAAAGGCTACACTCCCCATTCTTAAAACTGTTTTAACAAATTCGCCATCTCAATAGCAGTAACTGCTGCATCATATCCTTTATTGCCTGCCTTTGTACCAGCTCTCTCTATGGCCTGTTCAATGGTATCCGTAGTCAGAACCCCAAATATAACCGGCACCTCTGTTTCAAGTGATACACTAGCTACCCCTTTTGTCACTTCGTTTGATACATAATCAAAATGAGGCGTTGAGCCTCTTATAACTGCTCCAAGGCAGATGACTGCATCATATTTTTTACTTCCTGCCATCTTCTTGGCAATAAGTGGTATTTCAAAAGCCCCAGGTACCCATGTCATTTCAATATCTTCTTCCATAACACCATGTCTTATTAACCCATCAATCGCTCCAGCTAAAAGTTTTGATCCTATAAATTCATTAAATCTACCTACAACTACTCCAAACTTTAGTCCTTGTGCAACAAGTTTTCCTTCAATAATCTTCATTTATTGTTCCTCCTCAAATTTTAATAGATGTCCTAGTTTTTTCTGCTTGGTTTTTAAGTAATATACATTCCTTTCATTATGATTCATTTGTATGGATACTCTTTCAACAATATCTATGCCAAATCCTGATAACCCTTTTATTTTTTTTGGGTTATTGGTCATAAGCTTAACTTTTTTGATACCTAAGTCAGCTAATATTTGTGCTCCTATTCCATAGTCTCTCATATCCGCTGGAAACCCTAGTGCCACATTTGCTTCCACTGTATCAAGTCCCTCATCTTGAAGCCCATAGGCTTTTATTTTATTAATAAGCCCTATACCTCTTCCTTCTTGACGCATATATAAAAGTACACCCCTTCCCTCCGCTTCGATTGCCCTCATAGCTTGTGCATACTGTTCTCCGCAATCACATCGCCTCGAACCAAAGGCATCCCCTGTCAGACATTCTGAATGCACTCTGACAAGTACTGGCTCTCCATCTGTAACATCTCCTTTAACTAAAGCTACGTGGTGCTCTCCGTTTAAAGTGTTCTCATAGCCAACCATTTTAAAGTCTCCATATTTAGTTGGCAGGTTAGCTTCCGCTGACCGTTTGACATAGACCTCATTTTTCCTTCTAAAATCAATGAGATCCGCAATGGTTATTATTTTTAACTGATGTTCTTTAACATACGCCATCAGCTCAGGAGTTCTGGCCATTGTGCCATCCTCATTCATGATTTCACAGATAACTCCCGCAGGATAGAGACCTGCGAGCTGTGCTAGATCTACCGCTGCCTCTGTATGCCCGGCTCTTTTCAAAACACCGCCCTTTTTGGACTCCAGCGGAAACATATGGCCAGGTCTTTTAAAATCTTTATCTGTCGCCTTGGGGTCAAGCACTTTTTGGACAGTTACCGCCCTTTCATGAGCCGATATCCCTGTCTCTGTCTCTGCTGCATCAATAGACAGAGTAAACGCTGTCTGATGAGAGTCTGTATTTCTATTGACCATAGCATGGATACCTAGCTCTTCTAGTCTTTCTCCTATAACCGGCATACAAATAAGCCCTCTGCCATACTTGGCCATAAAATTAATAGCCTCCGGGGTAACTTTCTCAGCTGCCATTAAAAGATCCCCTTCGTTTTCTCTGTCCTCATCATCAACAACTACTATTATTTTTCCCTCTTTAATATCTTGTATCGCTTCTTCTACGGTGTTAAATGAATACATTTTTATCCTCCTTTTAAAATCCTGCAAACCCATATTCTTTTAAAAAATTCATATCTATATCTTTTTTCGCAGCTGCCTCAGTGGTGTATCCACATAATTTTTCAATATATTTAGCCACCATATCACATTCTAGGTTAACTACTGCTCCTATTTTCTTATACAAAAGTGTTGTAACCTCTTTAGTATGGGGGATAATAGATACTTTAAATACTTCTTCGTCAACATAAGCTACTGTTAAACTGATGCCATCTATAGCAACGGAGCCCTTTCGAACAATATACTTTAATAGCTGCGGCTTGGCTGCTATCGTAATCCATACTGCATGATCTTCCTTTTTGTAATCTTTGATGACTCCAGTTCCATCTATATGCCCGCTTACAAGATGTCCTCCCAGTCTGTCTCCCAGACGCAGTGCCCTTTCAAGGTTGACACCATCCCCTGCCGCCAGCAGGTCAAGTCCACTGCTTCTCATGGTCTCTCCCATAACGTCTACTTGAAAGCTATGGGCTGTAAAAGCCGTAACTGTCAGGCATACACCATTTGTACTTATACTGTCTCCAAGCTTTACCTCACTTAGTACCTCCTTTGCCCGAATAGTCATTTGGGCTGATTGTGGTCCTTTAACAACAGACTCAACCACACCTACTTCTTCCACTAGTCCTGTGAACATGTTTTGTTATCCCTCCCTTGTCAGATACCCTTCAATCATCATATCTGGCTCAAAACTTCTTATGTTAATATCCTTTACTAGAACTGCATCCTTCATCAACATTTTCCCAACACCTCCAATGGGGGTTTTCGCCCCTCTTCCCCCTATGAGCTTAGGGGCAATAAAGATATTTACTTTATCGATAATTCTTGCTTCGAGGGCCGAATAGTTAAGTTCACTTCCACCTTCTAAAAGAATACTGTCTATTTTCCTTTCACCCAACTTTTTCATTAAGTATTGTAAATCTATTCCCTTATTTGTAGAAGGCGTTATAATAATTTCCACACCTTTATCCTCTAGTCTTTTAAGTCTTTCCTTTTCTGCAAGTTCAGTAGTGGCAATGATAGTATGAGTCTTCGAGTTGATGCTTAGCACCTTTGATTCCAAAGGGATTTTGGCATGGCTATCCGCAATAATTCTTATGGGATC
>JARBTY010000147.1 GCA_029239935.1 Clostridia bacterium
ACATCCGCCTGAATAGCAATAGCTTTAACACCAATTGTATCTGCGATTTCATGAGCAGTTTTTGTTGCTTCATCAATATCCATATCAACGATGGCTACATGGCTTCCAGCCTCTGCTACTGCTGTAGCAATCGCTTTACCAATTCCCCTCGCACCGCCTGTAACAAATGATACCTTACCGTCTAATCTCATTCTTTCCATAATTCCCATATCAGCTATCTCCTTTTTATGTATTTTTATTATTTTTAAAATTTTTCTATCTTTGTGAAATGCTTTCTAATTAATGCTCTTCCTCTTCATCTACATCTATTAGAACTTTCATAGTTGTCTCATGATTTTTATCAATATAAGTATAAGCTTCTGGATAATCTTTAAAAGCAAAGTGTTTACTCATCAATGGTTTAAGCTTAATTTCTCCTTCTTCTACCAATCGAATAGCATCTAAGTAGTCATCATGTCTGTACATCATGGATGTATATAAATCCACTTCTGAGTCATTCAATTTTGCAAGATCTACATTTGCCCTACCTGCAAATACAGCTAATAGAACGATAAGACTTCCTTTTCTTGCATTCGCAATCGCCTGTCCCATTGTAATGTCATTTCCTGCACAATCATAGATGATATCAGCCTTATCTTTTCCAAAGCATTCTACTACTGCTTCAGCAAAATCAACATTTTTTGTATTGTAAACATAATCAGCTCCGCATCTTTTAGCAAGCTCTAAACGGTAATCAGAAATATCCGTCATCATCACCTCTGCTGCGCCAAAAGCTTTTAAGGATTGGCATAACAATATCCCGATAGGTCCAGCACCAAGTACTACTACTTTCTTACCTGTCACATCCCCTGAACGCTTGCAAGCATGAACTGTAACAGCTAGCGGTTCAATCATTGCACCCTCATCATATGTCATACTATCAGGTAAAGGTGTAACCTTAGAAGCATCCACTGCAAAATATTCGCTGGCAGTACCCGTGGTCTGAAAACCCATAACTTTCAACTCTTCACATAAGTTATACTTACCATGGGCACACGGATAGCACTGACCACAATATACCTGTGGTTCAATTGTCACTTTCTGCCCTACTTGAAGTCCGGTAACATCCTCGCCTAAAGATACAATTTTTGCAGATACCTCATGTCCCTGAATAAGCGGGTAGGTAACGTATGGGTGTTGTCCGTGATAGACATGCATATCACTGCCACATACACCAATTCTCTTAATCTGTACCAGCACCTGTCCTAAACTTATCTCCGGTATAGGAATTTCTTGAAACTGAATCTCATGAGGAGCTGTCATTATTGCCTGAAGCATTTTTTCTTTCATAAACATCCTCCTATCGTATTAACTTCTATATCAATGTGCTACACGCTTCTTCTGCAAACTGTCAAAGCCTACTGCGAGTGCAAGTACTATTCCCTTAACAACCATCTGCATATATGTACTAACATTTAAGAGCACCATACCATTGGTAAGTATCCCAATAATAAGTACACCTGCAACGACGTTCGACATTTTACCATAACCACCTGAAACAGAAACACCACCAAGGACTACGCATGTGATGACATCGAATTCATAGCCTATACCTGCTGTGGGTTGTGCGGAATTGGTACGTGATAACATGACAATCCCTGCAAGTCCTGCAAATAAACCTGATAGTGCATAAACTAAATACTTGATAAAGCCAACTCGAATGCCCGAAAGCTTAGAAGCTTCTTCATTACCTCCAACAGCATAGAAGTAACGCCCAAAATAACTTTTATTTAAAATAAAGGAGCCAAGTGCAAAACAAATAATCATGATAATGACTGGTACTGGAATGGGTCCAACATAGCCTTGCCCAATCACTTTAAATCTTTCATCAAATCCATAAATGGGTGTTCCCCCACTAATAAGATATCCTGCCCCTTCAAAAACAATCTGTGTCGCAAAGGTAGCAATAATGGCTGAAATGCCAACTGTAGAGATTAAGAAACCATTTAGAAGGCCAATTAGCACAGATAATATCAATGCTAAAATAACCGCACTCGCCATACTCATTCCTCTATTAACCATAAGATAAGCAGCCACGATATTAACAACCGTAATAACCGAACCTATTGAAAGGTCAATACCTGCTATCAGAATAACAAAGGTCATACCTATGGATGCAATGCCTAACATGGAAACTTGACGTGCAATAGTAAATAAATTGTTTGATGACAAAAATCTAGGGCTTGCTATTGAAAATCCTATAAATATAGTGAAGAAAACAATCCAGATTGCTTTGTCTTTAAATTGATTAATCATATTACTCTTCATTCTTTACCTCCTCAACGGCTGATGCCATTCTCATTATAGTATTTTGATTAAACCCTTCTTTTCTGATTTCACCAGTTATCCGGCCTTCAGCCAAAACTATAATTCTATCAGACATACCCATTAATTCTTCCATTTCCGAAGAGATTAAAAGAATGGTTTTACCTTTCTCTACCAATTCATTCATCAATTTATAAATTTCAAATTTAGCACCCACATCTATTCCCCTTGTTGGTTCATCAAAAATAATGAGTTCTGAGTTTGCAGCAAGCCACTTTCCGATAATGACCTTTTGTTGGTTCCCACCACTTAAGTTCTTAACTAATTGATTTAATGTTGGTGTTTTAATTAACAATTCATTTTTGTATTTTGTTGCGACTTCCATTTCTTTTTTAGAATTGATCACGGAAGCTTTAGATATTCTCTTATATATTGGCATATTAATATTATTCTTAATGGAAACGCCCAGTAATGCCCCATGACGTTTGCGATCTTCCGGCACAAGAGCAATGCCATAATCAATTGCTTCTCTTGGAGTCTTTGGACTTATTTCTTTGCCTTTGAAAATGATCTTGCCTTCAGTCTTTTTCGCTGCGCCAAAAATCATCTGTACAAGTTCCGTACGACCGGCTCCCACTAAGCCCCCAAGTCCAAGTATCTCACCTTTTCTTAATTGTAAGTTTATATTATGATCCCCATTGCCGCTTACATCTTGTAATTCCAAAAGGATTTCATCTTCTTTTATACAATGAACTCTTGGAGGATATGATTCCTTTAAGTCACGGCCTACCATCAAATGAATGAGTTCATCAATATGAGAATCTTTTGTAATTAACGTTTTGATATATTCTCCATCACGAAGTACCACAATGCGATCTGATAGTCTATATATTTCTTCAAGTCTGTGGGATATGTATATAATAGATACGCCTTTTGATCGCAGCAATTCACATACTTTAAACATACTTTCGACTTCAGCACTTGTAAGCGGTGCAGAAGGCTCATCCATAATCAAAACTTTTGCATCCTGCTGAATGGCCTTAGCAATTTCAATCATCTGCTGATACCCAACTGTAAGATCCCCTACTAAAGTCTTTGGATTAATCTTAATATTCAACTGTTCAAAAGCCTTTTTAGCTTCTTTTTCCATAGCCTTTTTATCAACAATAATTCCTTTTCGGATGGGATTGCCCAGAAACAAATTTTCAGCAGCTGAAAGCCCCTTAACATTATTAAACTCTTGATAAATAATAGCTATCCCATTTTCTGCAGCAAGCTGAGGTGTCATACTTGTAAACTCTTTACCATTTACAATGATTTTACCAGAAGTTGGGATTACAGCTCCGGAGCATGTTTTTATCAAAGTTGATTTTCCCGCACCATTTTCTCCTATCAAGGCAAGAATTTCACCTTCTTTTACTTCTAGTGAAACATCTTTTAGTGCAACAACACCAGGATATTCTTTTTTAATATGTTGTAATTCTAAAATATATTTTTCATTCATCTCTCATCCCACGCATTCTTGTTTTATTAAATAGGGAGTTGTACTTAATGACAACTCCCTATTTACACCCAGTAACCTAACTTGCGTATTATTTGTAATCTGCTAAGAAGTCAGCTGCATTTGCTGCATCAATAACAGTAAGAGGTCTAACTAAGTTTTGTTCAGCAAATGCTTCACCTTTAAGTAATTTTTCATAGAGATCAACTACTGCTGCTGCTGTTTTCTTGTTAGAGCCTTCAAATCCAACTGATGCTCTAGTTGCTTGACCATTTACGATAGCTTCTAACTGCTGCTGTGTTGCATCAGCTGAGAAGATACCCATATCTTCAGGGATTTTGCCTCCTGTAACCGTCATAAATGCTTCATTAGCACCAATATCTCCACCTGCGCCGATAGAGCAAACAATTTTAGTATCTGGGCTAGCTTGAAGAATTGTTTCCATATTAGCTAAAGCTGTTTGTGCATCAAGAGCTGGTTGTTGCGCAACGACTTTGTATTTATCTTTAGCAAGTTCTTCAAGTGCATTGAGAATACCAGTTTCTCTTTCAAGAAGGATTGGTGTTTGAGGATAGTTCATGATTGCAACTTCAGCCTTTTTATCCCCTGTATACTTTTCATTAATGAATTTTGCTGCTGCCTCACCGATTGCATATCCAAGCTTAGTATTATCCAGAATCCAGTTAAGATCAGTATTTGTCATGGCATCATCCCAGCTCATAACTTTAATCCCTGCATCTCTTGCTTGTTTTAAGTAATCTTCAATAGCATTTGGATCTGAAGGATGAACCATGATTAAATCAACATCACTTGTAATGAAGTTTTCGATTTGTTGAATCTGTGTAGCTGAATTATCATTACATGCAAGAATTGTATAATCCCATGCTTTGTCCTTCATAAGTTTTTCAACTTCTCCAAAAACCCCTGCCCAATAGCTGTTTTCAAGAGATTGAAGTGTAATACCAACTTTGAATTTTGAATCTTCTGCAGGCGCTTCTGCTGCTGGAGCTTCTTTCTTTTCTTCAGTTGCGGCTGGTGCAGCGGGTGCAGTAGCTGCAGCAGGTTGTTTCGTACCACAACCTACTAATCCAGTAACTGCTAGCATACCTGTAAGTAATAAAGCCATAAATTTCTTTTTCATTTTCTTTCCTCCCAGTATGTAATTGTTTTAATCTATATAAACAGCGATTTGCTGTTTATTTAATAATAAAATAACCTCTAAGAACACCTTTTATATCTCTAGTCATTCAATTTTATGACTGCCTTCCCATTACGTCTGTATTTGACATCCTCAAATACTTTCACGCAATCCTCAAGTTCCACAATATCACTGATAATATCCTTTACATTGAGTTTCCCAGATTCCAGGATGGCAACTGACCTTTCAAATGTATAAGGATTAATGAAAGAAGATGTGAGCTTCAACTCTTTCTTGAATATTACATCCGGCTTAACTCTAAGTACTTCATCTGGTCCGGTCAGACCAAACAGCATAACCGTAGCACCTTTCCCAGCCCACTCGATGGCATTATCGATTGTATGAATATTCCCTACGCATTCTATGACTACATTGATATTCTTACAATTTTCTTTTATAACAGCGTGGACATCTTCCTGCAGCGGATTGATGGCAATGTCTGCCCCCAGTTTGATAGCAAGTTCTCTTTTCTCGGCTACAGGCTCCGAGAGAATGATCTTACTGGCACCGGCCATTTTGGCTAACTGCAGCATCATAAGACCAATTGGTCCTCCCCCAATAACTAGTACCTCATCACCAGATCTAATGTTGCACAAATCGATGCCGTGTACACAACATGAAACAGGCTCTGTCATGGCAGCCGTCAAGGCATCCATACCTTCTTTAAACCTGAATACTTGCTTTTCAGGTGCTACGATATACTGTGCAAAACCACCATCGCATGTTGTTCCGATTCCGATCACATTTTCACAAAACTGCTCCATAGCATTCTTACAGTAATAACACTCACCACACATATTGTTAGGATCTACCGTTACCAAATCCCCTATTTTTACCTTTTTTACCTTTGACCCTGTTTTTTCTATCACACCGGAGAACTCGTGTCCCATAATGAGCGGCGGTGTGACCTCAAAGGCACCACCATCGCCATTATAGATATGTATATCTGTACCACAGACGCCACAGTATTTTATCTTTATCAGGACATCTGTATCGCCGATTTCAGGCACTTTAACATCCTGAATTTGGATATTTTTACTACTGTTATACACTAACGCCCGCATATTCATAACTACTCCCCCTCCAACAGTTACTACCCATTAATTTCTTTAAACAATCTCTTTATGTATGTATCTCAACGCATAATACTTTAATCAATTAAGTTGATAAACACTTAATAATCACCAACTCCGCTATTAGATTACCTGAATTACAATCAAATTAATATCCTAATAGATTTCTATTTATCCAAGTTTCTTATGCATTATGCCCTATAATTTTTAATACCCTTAGAATTACTTTGTTAAAAGATAATACCCCTATATACTAAAACCACTAAAATGCTTTATTTAGGGAACGAAAAAACGGCCAGCACTTAGCCAGCCGTTTTCCAGTATAGAAACTTAATAATTATGATACTTTTAGTAGTTCATCGTAGGTCCGCAAGGTGCTTGTCGGTGAAACTTTCATTTCTCCGTCGACAAGCTCCAAGTCGAACTGAAAGTTCCCCCGACATCACCTTGCTGTGTATTTGAAAAGTTAGGGGGTTATATGGAGGAATGAGTCGTCCCTCCTCAATTAACTATCCCTCCTAGTTAATATAGATCCTTATATACTGCCTGTCTTTAATCCTAAGCTTCTCAATCAATTCTAGTTTATCAAAATATAAGATTATAATTAATAGTCGTATGTGACAATATGCTCTACTCTCTCTTTAATGCTTTTAATTTTATCTCTAAAGAAGGTTGGAAACGCCTTATAATCTTCTAACTTTTCAATCGGGAGCCAGTGCATATATTCCCTCATATCACCTGAATAACTATAGCTATTAAGTTCCTGTGTTCCTCTAGATTTCATCAAGAAATAAAATGCAATTTCATGACATTTATATCCATCTAAACTTCCCGAGCCATTAAAAAAATTTTCATGAATAAAAGCCAACCTTTCAATTTCATATGGGATTCCGGTTTCTTCAAATACTTCTCTTCTAACAGCATCTTCAGCCTTTTCCCCTATATGTACGCCCCCACCGATGGAATAGTAATAATCATCTCTTTCATTTTTAGCAAATAATACACAATCATCCTCAATAATAATTGCAGCTGCCCTATATCTAAAC
Organism: Clostridia bacterium; assembly: GCA_029239935.1. Next base: position 7,123 of record JARBTY010000147.1, read on the forward strand.
CAGCCACTTTCTTTTGTAAACCCACAATCTAACTCCATATTATCTCCTTTCGGTAATGTACTTTGCTCCTTCAAAGGAATGCTCCAAATAAGCAAAGTGAACTTGAGTGCATTGTTAGCTGGTTGTGCATATGGAAACTGCCATTAGACATTCTTTAGAATAATGGCTTAATTATTCAATAAACCAAATCCCTTTTTCAAACTTTCATATCCAGACGTCTCTTTTTTCAATACTGGTTGTTTAATATTATATAAACAATGTCGCATCACAATCTATCACCCTCTATAAAAGTTTTTATACCCTTTAAAACCTAAAATAATAGGCTCCTTAATATCATGATGGACGTACTTGACTTCAGATTGCATCATAACTCTTGCTCAAATATATTAATTGTTTTTAAAATGAAAATCACACAATTTATTACCCTCAGCAATTGTACCGTTTCTTTCAAACTTAACCTTGGGTAAATAACCACCAAATGCTGTTGTATCATTAGCACAAAAGACTGCACATAGTTCAGGGTGTCCGTACTGACTTGTAACTTCAAAATAAATACATCTTTTAATATTAAAATGAATCTCCTCATAATCATATCTGACCCAATCTGTTTCCCAACCCTCATTAGGATACTGTTTGTTCATAACTTTTTTACATGCTATCCGAAAAAAATAATAAAAAAAAGGTATT
>JARBTY010000148.1 GCA_029239935.1 Clostridia bacterium
CGTAAACTCGCGAGTTATAAAATTTGTATGCAAATTTCATAACTACCACTCAAACAGTACGGCTAAAAACCATTTGAATAAACTGCTAAGATTTTTGTAGGAAATCCTCCAGAGGTAACTTCCAAACCCTAAACTTCCCTGCTATACTTTTGAAAGATTAAGAGTGGAACTAGTTTTTGGACAGACTGTCACGACCTACCCGAGACCCGTTCCCGAAGACGTCCCCACTTACCTGGCTACGCCTAATTTAAATAAAATATTAATTTTTTCTAAACCTTAGTTTTTTATAATCTCTATGAAAAACTAGAAACAAATCACGAAATTTTGTAACACGGTACAATCACATATTTAATCCTAATGCTACTAAAACCTCATCCTTCCACTCTATGCCATATAACTCAGTAAACTAATTTATAGGATAACAGTGACTTTGATGCAGCAGAAATAGAGTAAGGAGGGTGGGCGTCTGAGAACTGCTTCCGCAGGATTTTTAGAAAACTCTTAGTGAAAGAGCTTCATCTGCTTTTAGCTCCATTGTCTGAGCAGGTAAGTGCACTTCTTACCTCGCGAGTTTGGAGCGTTAGATGAAGCTCTGAGCTTAGAGTTTTCAAAAAGACGAGGACTAAAGGAATCAGACGCCCTCCCTCTTTACGGCACACTGCTACGGACCAAACACTGCAGTAGAATAACCCTTGAATAGGACTGTTGCCTCACTGATACCTTCTTAGATAACTAAAGGCGTATAATACAATCAATTTTATTTACTAACACGAGCTGTCTTTATGTAAAAAATAACGCAGTATACTAAAAATACTAAACTTAACACGCCGTATAGGGGGTATAAAAACTCTACCAACTTGGCAAATCCGATGACAGAAAAGGGTGCTGCAACAGCCACCACTAAAAATATACCTATGTTATATTTAATATCAAATTTGTTTTCCATAAAATGGGACAAACTATAGACATTGGAAACTTGTGAAGAAAACATCTCCAGCCACATGACACCCAAAATACATAACTGAAGCCATTTGCCCAGCTGAGCGGCTACGGCGAGCAGTGGTACTTCGTACATCTTAGGTAAAAAGGGGTTTACGAGCATCAAAAACATAATATACATACTCATTATCGTAAGCACCATACTTCCCACAACAATACCTTTTGTAAGCTCTTTAGGCTTTTGTATTTCATTGGCAAGCGGCACTAAGACGCCTATGATCGTTAGTAAGTTAAAACTCACATACACTAAAGAAGATAAAAATATATTACTTTTTTGCCTTGGTATAAGAAACATGTAGGAATAAGTAATATGAGATGGATTTTTAAAAATATAGGCGAAAAATATAACCGACATAACAATGAGTAATGTAGGAACAACGATACCATTTACTTCAAATAATCCCTTTGTATTTTTACGCAAAAAAAGGCTGCTACATCCTATCATAATGAGAAATCCTACCCATTTAGGTGCGCCAAAGTGCTGATGAATAATGGAGCCGCTGCCAGCTAATATAATAGAAGTGCTGCTTAACAAAAATAATGTCAGAACAATATTGATAAATCTGGCCACCATCTTAGGACAAACAAGATCTACAAATTCATTATAAGATTTAACCTTATTTAAGGTGCTGATACTGATAATAATTTTTCCAAATAGAATATATAATAACCCACATAAAATGAGTCCTAAAAACCCTGCTATACCATAGGATGCAAAAAACTGATTGAGTTCCCTTCCTGAACAAACCCCTGCCCCAACAATACTGCCAATAAAAATAGTCGCTATCTGTATGATCAACATTTGTTTTTTCATATACCCCTCCCCCTAGTAAGCTTATCCTCATAGTATGTATATTCCACCGATAACTATTTATGCATGAAAATAATGTCATTTCTTGTCTTTTTGCATATTATAGAATAGGAGTAGCGCTGCTTAAATTTATTTAATATTTGAAAGGAGTTTTATATATGGGGTATTATGGTAATAATAGGGTAGCTGATAGTTCTCATTCTAACTGTGGCTGCCAAAAACGTGATGACGTATGTGAAAGAGCACTTCAATTCGTAAAAGATGTACAAAAAGCACTTGATAATTTTTATGATGATGATGACGATGACCATCATCATGGCTGCAAAAACAACTGCTGCAATAATCATTGCAATAATTGTTGTCGTGGCGGCAGTAATAATTATTGGGGCAGATAAGTATTCATTATCAGGGGTAGACTTCTATCCCTTCTTTTTCAAACAATCTTTAAAGTGGTATCTACTACTTCCTCATATAGTGCATATACTATTATAAGGAGGTGACTTTATGAACACTATTCTAAAAGTTTCAGAGGTTATAGAAAATTTATCGAATGCTTCTGAAACTAATCTCAAAGCACAAATTAAAATTACTAATACTTCTGACTCCTATATTAACAATCTAAAACTTATTATTGAGCCAAAAGAAATCGCTATATTAGAGCAGTGCATTATAAGGCAGAGAGGCTCTTTGTCCTTTGACCCTATTGTAAATAACTTAGAGGTAGGTAATCTTGCTCCTGATGAATCAGCTTACTTTGAATATGCATTCAAACCCTCATCCAGTACAGCTTCCTTGCTAGACCAAATGCATATCAGCTATACCCCTGAGCGTTCTAATAAAGAAATATCCACGCAAGCTAGGAGCCTTTTAATGGAAACTCCAATCCTTGAAATGGAACTAAAAAAATGCTAACGTTTTGTTAGCATTTTTCTTATAATACTTTTATAATTTCAATCTTTACATTTTCGTACAAATCGATATACCTATCCTCTGTTTTAACTATAGGCCTATGAAGAGCATGGGGCTGAATAAATACCACTTCTGCTATTTCTCCAGTACTTAGCATAACCTTTTCTCCTATGTAGTAATTGATAACATTATTACAAAACTCTAAAAGCATATTGATATCAAATTTTCGAATCATATCACATTTGAGAATTTTAACGATTTCAAAAATATTTTTTGATTGCCTTAATTGGTCATATTCATCTGCAAGACCAATAATTCTGGCGATGTCGTTAATCCTGTCTTCTGAAAGGTTTAATGGATACCCTGTTCCATCACACCTTTCATGATGAGTTAATACGCCCTTAAGCACCTCATTATCAAGACCTTCATATTTGCAAAGCTTTTCATAGCCATATATAGTATGTCTTTTGAACTCAAGCTTTTCTTTGATCGTAAAATCTTCTTGCCTATTTCTTAAATACGGAAGCATCTCTATCTTTCCTACATCATGCAGCAGTGCAGCCATAGCTACCTGCTTAAACTTAGTGGGTGTATAATCAATCCATCTAGCAATCAAAAGCGATAGAAAGGTAACATTAATACTGTGCATATACACATCTTTATCCATGTCCTTAACCAGATTGACGCACGCTAACAAATTGAAATTGTAGGTACATTCTTCTGTTATACATTTGGCTAGCCCTTCTATTTCATCCATCTTAATGGGTTCACCTATTCTTTTATTACCAATAATGTCTTTAAGTATCGCTACATATCTTTCGTATGCTTCAATCACTTCTTTTTCTACCTGCCATAAGGTTTCCTCCCGTGGAATCCTTACCCATATTTCAGTATGTTTAAACCGTTCAATACGTCTAAGCATATCTTCCGTCAAGACTTGGTCTTTGCCAATAATAGTATTCCCTGTATCTATATCTATTATGGGTTGTAATAAAATCATGCCAGGCATACACTTTGATAACGGAATAATAACTTTAGCAGCCTCTACCTCTTGCATACCTCTACCCTCATTTCTGTTAATGATTGTGTTTTAGCTTACACTTTATAACCCCTTAAACTCTGTTGATAAATCTCATAGATATCCTCATAGTTAACTGACTCTGGGTGGTTCTTAAGTTTTGCTTGATTACTGCACATTGCATGACTCCATGCCCGCAGCTCATCCTCACTAATGACCATATCCAAATGAATCATCTCTGATAAAAAACTATCAAATTTTTGTTGTGTCCCTAGACCTAACAAACGATACACCTTCATTACCTTTTCTTTGTTGTGAAACTGGTTTAAATAGGCGGTAAATAGACATGCATTTGCTAGCCCGTGAGGTACTCCTTTAAAATAGGTTAAAGCGTATCCCATTCCATGAGGCAGGGATGTGCCAGTGTTAGCAATAACCATGCCTGCAAGCGTAGATGCTAACATCAGTTTTTCTCTTGTTTCAAAGTCAAAATCTCTGCTCAAAAGTTTTAAGTAACACTCTCCCCAAAGAGTCAACCCTTGGCAGACTAACATGTCGCTCATCATATTGCTATTTGTATTGAGATACCCCTCTACTAAATGCGTCATTGCATCAAGCGCTGTATTAACTGCAACAGTATCTGGAACAGCTTCTGTATATCTGGCATCCAAAAAAGCTTTTTCACAAAAAATAGTTTGTCCTAAATTTCTTTTTGTCTGGGCATTATGATCCGTTAAGATAGCATAAGGTGTTGTTTCACTGCCCGTTCCCGAAGTAGTAGGTATTGAAAGTATAGGAATGCTTGTAAGTTTTTGATCCGTGAAGAGTGTCTTTTCCGTAAGATGAGGATTTTTAATCATAACCCCTATGGCTTTCGCAGCATCTAAAGGAGATCCACCTCCTATGCCAACTATAAACTCCACTCCGGCACTTCTTCCAAATTGAGCTGCCCTTTCAATAGTCTCCGTAGCCGGATTTTCCTCTATATCATCAAAAATCACATAGCTGATATGCTTGCTATCCAGCACTTGTATCACATCCTCAAGGGCTCCTGATTTCTTCGCTGAACTTTTACCTGTTACAATCAGTGCCTTATTGCCATATCCTGTGAATTCATGGCCATATTTTCTGACGGCCTCTTTGTCTATTATTATTTTTGCTGGCATCCAATAAGTAAATCCCATGATTTCCCTCCTTCATGTGTTCTACTCTTTACTTTCTATTATACACCTGCTGTAAACACTTATAAAACATATATTTGGGTATTTTTATATTAAATCTATATTTCATACTTCAGCATCTTTAAATAATACTTTTTAAAAAATATTTTAAAAAATTGTTGACAAATGAACCCTTATTTGATTATTATAATACCATAATAACATATTCGAATATGCGTTTTAGACAACGAGGTCTATATATACACGAGAAGTGTATGTATAGACCTTTTATCATTTAAGGAGCTGAGGGCCCAGTTCATTAAATATTTTACAAATAAGGAGGCAATTATTATGGATCAAGCTATTTCAGTATCACTCGACACGCTTTGGGTATTATTAGGTACATGTTTGGTATTCTTTATGCAAGCTGGTTTTGCTATGGTGGAAACAGGTTTTACAAGAGCAAAAAATGCAGGTAACATTATTATGAAAAACTTAATGGACTTTGCAGTAGGTTCTGTTATATTTTATATTCTTGGTTTTTCGCTGATGTTTGGGGACAGCATCGGTGGTTTTATCGGAACACCATCTCTCTTCTCTAAAGGAGAGTTTGCAAGTTTAGTAGAATGGATGCCACTCGATCTTAACACATTTATTATCTGGCAAACTGTTTTCTGCGCAACAGCAGCTACAATCGTATCTGGTGCAATGGCAGAAAGAACTAAGTTCTCAGCTTACCTAGTATATAGTTTTTGTATCTCTGCATTGATTTATCCTATAGTTGGTCACTGGACTTGGGGCGGTGGCTGGTTAGCAAGTCTTGGATTCCACGATTTTGCTGGTTCAACAATCGTTCACTCTGTTGGTGGTTGGTCTGCACTTGTAGGTGCTACAATCCTTGGACCTAGAATCGGTAAATATGGTAAAAATGGTAAAGTACACGCCATTCCTGGTCACAGTATAACACTTGGAGCACTTGGAGTATTTATTCTTTGGTTAGGTTGGTTTGGATTTAATCCTGGTTCTTCATTATCTGCTTCAGCTACTGGTTTGAACTCTCATATCTTTATGACAACAAATCTTTCTGCTGCTGCTGCTGCTATTGTTGCAATGTGCGTTACTTGGATAAAATACAAAAAACCCGATGTTTCTATGACACTTAACGGCGCTCTTGCAGGTCTTGTTGCTATCACTGCAGGCTGTGATATCGTAAGCATTGAAGGTGCTCTTGCAATAGGTGTCATCGCTGGTGTTCTTATTGTATACGGCGTTGAGTTTGTGGATAAAATACTTAAAGTAGATGATCCAGTTGGTGCTATTGGTGTACATGGTATCTGCGGTGCTACTGGAACACTTCTTGTTGGTTTGTTTGCTACAGACGGCGGTCTTTTCTACGGCGGCGGCTTTACTCTATTTGGTGTTCAGCTTATAGGCGTTTTAGCTGTAGCTGCTTGGACAGTTGCCACAATGTCAATTATCTTCCTTGTGATTAAAAAGACTATTGGTCTTAGAGTATCTGTTGAAGAAGAAATCGATGGTCTTGACCTTCATGAACATGGCTTAACAAGCTCTTATGCAGATTTCGAAATAAAACCAAATTTAAAAGATGTCATTTAATACCATTTAATCATATAGTATAAAGGAGGCTTATTATGGCCAAAATAACAAGAGTAGATATTATTACCAGACAAAGTAAATTCGATGAATTAAAAGACGCTTTAAATGAAATTGGCATCACAGGGATGACCGTTTATCAAGTACTTGGTTGTGGTAATCAAAAAGGAAAAACAGAAGTTTATCGTGGTAATGAATTAACGATGGATTTACTTCCAAAAGTAAAACTTGAGATTTGTGTATCTGAAGTACCTGTACAGCTTGTAGTAGATACAGCCACTAAAATCCTAAGAACTGGCAAAATAGGTGATGGCAAGATATTCATTTATCCTGTAGAAAATGTTGTTAAGATACGTACAGGTGAAGAAGGCGTTCAAGCTTTATAAAACTTAATAGACTAAATGGGGACGGCTACTTTGCCGTCCCTATCGTGCTTTATAAGAGCCTGTCCAAACTTATTATTAAAGAAGGTGTATAGCTATGTGTGGTATTGCCGGCTGGATTGATTTTAAAAACGATATCTCCAGTAAAACGAACATTATTGAAGCCATGACTGATACGCTGTCTCTGCGCGGTCCTGACAGCTACGGATATGAGATCTACCCTCATATCCTTTTTGGCCATAGAAGGCTTGTTGTTGTGGATCCTGAGGGCGGTAAGCAGCCTATGACAAAAAGCTTAAATGGCTTTAAATATACGTTAATTTATAATGGTGAACTCTATAATACAGAAGATTTAAGAAAAGAACTTAAAGATAACGGCTTTCGCTTTGACTCTTATTCGGATACAGAAGTACTCCTAACTGCCTATATGTGCTGGGGGATTGACTGTGTCAAAAAACTAAACGGCATTTTTGCTTTTGCTATTTATGATGAAAAAGAGAAGCAGATTCTTTTAGTACGGGATCCTCTAGGGGTAAAACCTTTATTCTATAGCACCCAGGGCTCTTCTTTTATTTTCGGTTCTGAAATCAAGACAGTCCTTGCCCATCCTTATGTCGAGCCTCTTATCGATAAAGACGGACTCACAGAAATCTTTGCTCTAGGTCCTGCCGTAAGGCCAGGAAGCGCTCTTTTTAAGGGCATCAAAGAAGTTCCGCCTGCTCATCTTATGATTATTAAATCAAATGGTATCCTGGATAAAGAATACTGGAAGCTTGTACCCTGCGAAAATACTGAAAC
>JARBTY010000149.1 GCA_029239935.1 Clostridia bacterium
TTTGCTGACGCAAGTGGTGCAGAAACAACTTTCACAATGCCAGCAAAGGCAGTAACTATTACTGCTAACTTCACAAAAATAGAAGAGCCTACTTATGCGATTACAATTATGGCAGGTGTAGGTGGATCCATAACTGTTGGAGCAAATGGAGATTATAAGCAAGGCACTGTAATTAACATTTCAGCTGCAACAAATAGCGGATATACCTTCAATGAGTGGACTGCTAGTAACGGAGGAAGTTTTGCCAATAAGAACAGTGCAACAACCACATTCGTAATGCCTGCCAGTGCGGTAACTATCACTGCCAACTTTACTTATGTTGGCGGCAGCGGTGGCGGTGGCGGTGGTGATAGTACAGTAGTGCCAACAAAACCAGTGCTACCAGCACCAACAACACCAGGTATTCCAGAAGTTCCAAGTCCATCACAGCCTTTAACATTATCAATATCATTACTTAGTGGAAAAGCATCTAAAGGAGAAGAAACTCTTGCATTACATGTAGAGCCCTATATTCAAGAGGGTCGTACAATGGTAGGAGTAAGAGATATGGCAACATTAATTAATGTAAGCAATGAGAATATTATATGGGATGCAAAAAATAAAACAGTTGTAATTAAAACTGACGATAAAGAAATAACCTTTATAATAGGTGAAAAATATGCTCTTGTAAATGGTGAAAAAGTAAGTATTGACGTAGCAGCACAAATTAAAGATGGTAGAACAGTACTTCCAATGGCACATGTTGCTAGATTATTAGGTATGAAGATTGAATTTAATACAATTACCAAAGAAGCATCTTTTACTATGGAATAATGGTTTTATATCACTTCATCTAAGTTGTGAAATAAGGCTAAATACTTCAAAATATAGCCAGACATAAAAACAGCCCTGATAAGATATCATATTTTATGATGTCTATCAGGGCTGTTTTATCATTTAAAGTCATTGTTTTTACAGCATTTTATAAATGAAAAATAACGTTATTCAATACTATAAAAGACAAACAAAAAAGCTCTTAAACGATTGAAAATCAACCATTTAAGAGCTTGAAAGTTGGAATGACGGGACTCGAACCCGCGGTCTCTTGCCCCCCAGACAAGCGCTCTACCACCTGAGCCACATCCCATTATGACAAGGAGAAAAAATCTTGTCTCGAGATTATATTATACAACAAAATAGTGTTGAATTCAATGGCCAATTAGGATTTAAATAGAGAGTTTGATCAAAAAATAAATGATTGACAAAAATAGGGTGTATGATACAATAGATGTATCATACACTTATTGGGAAAAGCAGCTAAAGATGTTAAAATTGGTGTAGCATACAAACTAGGAGATTTAAAAAGAATGGGGGGAGTCGATGAAATTACAAGAGGTGAAATCCTTAAGACAAAAGGTAGAGCAATTGGAATTTAACAAAAGCTGGCGGTCAAAAGAAGAGCTGGTTTGCTGTGGGATTACCCTTGCACAGTGTCAGATTCTCATGGAGCTGGGTAAGACGGAAGAATTATGTATAGCAGAGCTGGCAGACACGCTTGGTATAGATTCAAGTACACTCAGCAGGACAATTAATAGGATGGTGGAATCAGAGTTGGTGAACCGAATGACTAAATCATCGGACAGAAGGTATGTGAGTTTAAGTCTTACTGAAAAAGGGAAAAATCTTTATACAGTCATAGATAATAAACGAAATGAGGATTATACTAAGATATTTGAACTTATTCCAGAGCATAAAAGAAAACAGGTAATGGAGAGCTTTGAGGTGTTTATAGAGGCACTTAAAGCCAGTAAGAGAAATGGATGCTCTGATGAAATTAAGGAATAGCACAAGGGTGTAACTAGCTAAGGAGTGCAATAGATGAGAAGGATTGACTTAACACAAGGAAATATTATGAAGGTTATTATTGCGCTTGCGATTCCCATTATGGGTAGCTCCTTTTTGCAGTTAACCTATAATCTTGTAGACATGATATGGGTAGGGCGTTTAGGGAGTAATGCAGTAGCCAGTGTGGGTTCCTCAGGATTTTTTATAGCTTTGGGTTATGCTATCAATGCGCTTGTTGTTACAGGAGCCGGCATAAAGATTTCTCATGCGGCTGGGAAAAAAGATGATCTGGAAGTCAAGAATTATATGAATGCAGCCCTTATATTAAATACAGCAGTAAGTCTTTCTTATGGGATTATCCTTCTAATATTTGGAAAGACCTTTATAGATTTTTTACATTTAAATCATAAAGTAGTAGAAAGAGATGCTTATTTATATTTACTTATGCATATACCTATTTTATTTTTCTCTTTTTTTAATATGTTTTATGTTAGGATACTCGGCAGCTTTGGAAATACAAAAGGCGCATTACATATCAGTGCGATAGGCGTGCTTTTTAATATTGTACTGGACCCTATTTGTATTTATGGATTGAGGATGGGAATACTTGGAGCGGCGATTGCCACGCTTTTATCTCATGTTATCTTATTTATTATTTTTAATATAAAAGGAAAAGACCTTTTTAAATACAGAAGGGAAATTGGATTTAAATATATTAAAATAAAAGAAATGGTAAAACTTGGTATACCAATGGCAACCCAAAGGATATTATTTACGCTTGTAAGCATTGTTTTAGCAAGAATCATAGCAGAGTTCGGCGCAGATGCTATAGCCGCACAAAAGATTGGCTTTCAAATAGAATCTATTAGTTTTATGGTAGTAGGAGGGCTGAGTGGGGCAGTGGCCAGCTTCACAGGACAAAACTATGGGGCTAAACAATATCAACGGATTGAAAGCGGGTATCAAGCAGCGCTTATGATAGGTGCAGTATATTCACTGACCACAGCAGGCTTTTTCCTAAGCATACCCGAGTTACTTGTAAGTCTTTTTATTAAAGAACAAAATACACTTGTTATAGCAAGTACTTACTTAAGGGTGTTAGGGCTAGTACAGATATTTAGCTGTCTTGAAATGGTCTGTAATGGTGTATTCACAGGTCTTGGTCTGCCTAAAGTGCCAGCAATTATAAGTATTGTATTTACAGTTTTACGTATACCGATGGCCATGATATTTATACCATTTTGGGGACTTACTGGTATATGGTTAAGCATTGCAGTTTCAAGTGTGTTAAAAGGCACTACGGCATACTTTATTTTTAAATTCAAAGTTTGGAAGGAGTACAGGGATGCTTTATCTATTTAAAGAGTTATTTGATAAAGAAGAGCTCCTCAGCGGGAGATTTGGCGTTGAACGAGAAGGGCTTAGAACAACAACGGAGGGAAAGCTTGCAAAGACAGACCACCCAGCAGTATTTGGCGACAAATTAGTAAACCCCTACATTATAACTGATTTTTCAGAAAGTCAAGTGGAGCTTATTACCCCAGCATTAAAAACCACAGAGGAAGTTTATCACTTTTTAAATGCCCTCTATGATATTATAGCATTAGAGATCGGCGAAGAATATCTATGGCCTCAGTCTATGCCTTGTGATATACCCGATGACGCATATATTCCAATAGCTAAATATGGCGACAGCGGACCGTGGAGGGAGGCTAGAGAGTATAGAGAAAGGTTATTTAAGAAATATGGAGGTAAAAAGCAGCTTATTTCAGGAATACATTATAACTTTTCTTTTGATGAAAAGCTTTTTGAGAGGTTGTATGCCTGTCAAAGCTTAGATATAAGTTATAAAGATTTTAAAGATGGATTGTACTTAAAAGTAGTAAGGAATTATTTGAGATATGGATGGCTCCTGGTTTATCTTGTTGGAGCGGCACCTATGACCCATAGCAGCTATAGAAAGGACTGTACAAAACACCCAGAGCGTATTGGAAGGGATGGCTTTTCGAATGAAGGGGCTATTTCTTACAGAAATGGAGAGTGCGGGTACAAAAATGATACGGATTTATTTCCAGACTATACTAGTGTAGAAGCCTATATTCATAGTGTAGAAGCTTTTGTAAAAGACAATATGATACAGAGTCACAAAGAACTTTATGCACAAATTAGACCCAAAGCCAAGGACAATAAAAATCTACTGAGTTCTATCGCAAAACAAGGGATTCAATATATCGAACTTAGAAGTATAGACATTAACCCCTTCAATAAAGCGGGTATCAGTTTAGAAGATTTGGATTTCATTCATCTTTTTATTATTTACTTGCTTCTTAAAGAGGAAACGGACTATACAGAGTGGCAGCAAGAAGCACTCTTCAATCAGAAAAATATTGCTAAGCTTGGTCAACAAGATGTGATGCTACAAAAAAATGGGGAAGAAATTAGCAGAATACAATGGACTCTTGATATACTAGGTGAAATGAAAGATATATGTCAGACATTAAATCTTGGCAAAGAAGCACTGATAGACAGTATGCTAGAAAAGAGCTTAGATGCAACAAAAACTTATGCATACCAAATAACTGAAAAAGCAAAAGAAGAGGGCTATATAGGCGTGCACCTCAATCTGGCTAAAGCCTACAAGCAGACTGCCTATACCAATCGGTATAAGTTTGAAGGCTATGAGGATCTTGAGCTTTCAACGCAGATTCTTATTAAAGAGGCTGTTAAAAGAGGGATTAATACTCAAATAACAGATAGAAGTGATAACTTTATTGAACTGAGTAAGGGGCATATCACAGAATACGTTAAACAGGCTACCAAGACTTCTAAGGACAGCTATATGACAATGCTGATGATGGAAAATAAAACAGTGACTAAAAAGGTCTTGGAGAAACATCATATTTGTGTTCCTAAAGGGATAGAACTGACAAAAGGACAAAATCCAGCATTGGCTATAGGGCAATATGAAAAGAGACCCATTGTTGTAAAGCCGAAGTCAACCAATTTTGGAACAGGCATCAGTATTTTCCCAGAAGGCACTTCTAAAGAAGATATTGCTAAGGCGTTAGAAATAGGATTTAAATACGATGATACCGTACTGATTGAAGAATTTGCTAAAGGAAAAGAATATAGATTTTTAGTTATCGGAGACGAAGTGGCAGGGATTTTGCATCGGGTTCCGGCCAATGTAGAAGGCGATGGTATTCACAGCATAACAGAGCTTGTTGAAATTAAAAATCAAGATCCATTAAGGGGAAAAGGCTATAAAACACCTCTAGAAAAAATCAGATTGGATAGTAGCAGTGGGTTATTCTTAAAACAAAGGCAGCTGAATTTTAACTATGTTCCAAGAGCTGGTGAGGTCGTTTACTTAAGGGAAAACTCCAATATCAGTACTGGGGGAGATAGCATCGATTATACCGATAGTATTCCAGATAAATTTAAGCAGATAGCAGTAGAGGCAGCACGGGCAGTTGGCGCTAAGTTTTGCGGTGTAGACATGATGCTGGAGGATTATGCCAGTGAGGAGAGCAGCTATTCGATTATAGAACTTAATTTTAATCCAGCCATTCATATTCATTGCTTCCCTTATAAGGGGAAAGAAAGAAACATAGGAGAAAAGGTGCTTAAGGTACTGGAGCTTCTATAGATGAGTCAGAAGGATTGGTAAAAAGATAGAAGAAAATAGGCATGGGAACCTAACGCTACGGGTAATCAAAAGATTACCTGTGGCGGCAGGTCCCTATGCCTGTTTTATAATGGATAAACTTATTCAGTATAAGCCTCAAGGTTAGTGCTGTCAATGACCTGATACATTTCTTCTTTTTCAAAGCCTAAGAAGACAAGAATATATTCAATATCACCTATTTCAGTCTGTGCCATAGTGGCATCCTCTTCATCAAAAAGGGTATACTCAGTACCAGATGGGGTTTGATAATCATCTTTATAAACTGCATCTGTTACTGTAATAGAGGTGGATTCAGGGGGCAGTTTACTATAGATCAGTGAAATGCCAAAACGTCTATTTCCCCCTTGCTTAGAGGTAAAAGTAGTATAAATCTGAAAGTTATCATCAGACAATGTCTGGGTATGAATCTCAGGGTCAAGCTGAAAATCTGATGGGATATAGTCAGGAAAGACAATATCCATACCAAAAGCTTCTTTGATTTCAGCTACACTGGTAAAAGCGTTTTCTTCCACCGGTGATGCGTAGTTTTCTAAATCCTTTGGTTGGTCGTAGGCAAAAGCGGCATCATCAGCTAGTTCTTTGGCTTCTTCAGAAGTCAGAGGCTGGTTACTTTTAACGACAATCGTTTTATCTTTATTGAAAAAGGTGAACTGGTCAAGCAGTCCTGCGGCGTAGGCGCCACTTACACCAACGATAGCGGTAAGGATAAGGCTTGCAGTTAAGGTGCCCCATTTTTTATAAGTTTTTTTCATAATAGCATTTCCTTTCTTATTTTGACGGATTATTTTTTTGGCAAAGAGGTAGCTATCCTCAATTTGATAAGAAAAGGGGTCGATATCTGAGAGTTTTTCAAGCTGTAAATTTATTTGAGTGATATCCATATCATCAATAGCCTGATCAAGGCTATCTTGCACCAGATTTGCCTGATGTATATTTTGAGATATATGTTTCATTAAACAACCTCCTTTGGCGATTTGAACTGAGCTCATATCCAATCACTTATTACATGTTGGATTTATGTAGTTGTAACACGGGTTATATAAAATTTTCTTTGGCAATAGATTGAACAATATGTTTTATTTCCCTTCTCAATCTTACATATTTCATACGCAGGTTCACTTCTGTAGTGCCTAGACTTTGGGCAATTTCCCTATAACTTTTGTTTTCCAGATAGTGCAGTCTATAAAGTGCCTGTTTTTCTTCAGAAAGAGCTGCTAGTACTGTAGGGATATAACGGCCTTCATCAATTTCTTGATCATAACGCATTTGCAGTTCATCATAGAGATCAGATGAGGCTGTCATTAACTCAGGCTCTAGGGGATACTCCATTAAAGCTTTTTTGGAAGCTTTTCTTTTGAAGTTAGCAGCGGTATATTTGGCAGTTTGAAAGATGAAGCCTGCTTTATTTGGATGATTAGCGACTTCATCCATACGATGATAGACAAGGGTAAATACTTCTTGGGTCAAGTCCTTGGCATCTTCTAAATCCCTAATCGTGTAATAAAGATATTTGAGCACCTTTTCATGATAATCCTGACATAATTCTACAAATAAGCGATTTTTATTTTTGTTATTTAAATAAGGCAAATAGAGACCCCCCTTCTACTTTAACTATGTACGGATTTGCAAAATGTAACACCTGACAGGATGAAAATTTAAGTTGACAATGGCTTTAAGCAATGTTAAATTAGAAAATAAGAAAATAGAATAGATCTTCAGGGCGGGGTGAAGTTCCCCACCGGCGGTAAAGCCCGCGAGCCGTAAGGCAGATTCGGTTAGATTCCGAAGCCGACAGTATAGTCTGGATGAAAGAAGACAATAACATAAGTTTATACCTTTTAATGGATATTTTAAAAGAAAAAATATTTTTTTATCAATATTTTTCGTATAAAATAAAAACTTTTGTATAGAGACTTAAGAGCCCCGAAGAGATTCGGGGCTTTTTCTTTTTTTAGGATGTAATTTTAGGAACTGTTGGTAACAATAGAGCTAAGGTGGTGATGAAATGGATAATAAATATATGCGAAGGGCTTTAGAATTGGCTGAAAAAGGATTGGGATTTGTCAATCCCAATCCTCTGGTAGGTGCTGTTATTGTCAAAAACAACAAAATTATAGGAGAAGGTTTTCATGCTG
>JARBTY010000150.1 GCA_029239935.1 Clostridia bacterium
ATCCCCGCTTGCAAGCAGAAAGCCGAGCAACCCGGATTACACAGAGCGTTTTGAACTCTTTATTACCAGACGTGAGATGGCGAATGCTTTCTCTGAGTTAAATGATCCTTTGGATCAGAGAGGTCGTTTTGAGGCGCAGGAAGCTCTCCGAGCAGCCGGTGACGAAGAAGCGAACCAATTGGATGAAGACTTCTTAACCGCACTGGAATACGGCATGCCTCCGACCGGCGGTATCGGTATCGGAATTGACCGCTTTGTAATGTTGTTAACGGATTCTTATTCGATTAGGGATGTATTGTTGTTCCCGACGATGAAGACATTGGAGAAGTAAGAACCCAGTAAAATCAAGGGTTTAGGGCTTTGAAATGATACTTACTACAACGCTTACTACAACAAATTCGTATAAAGTTATGGTGTAATATACGCTCAACTGACGGATACGTTTCGGAAAACAACTAGATACAGGAAAGAAAAACTAGGACTTTTTTTCAGTAAAACTGAGAAAGAGTCCTTTTTGTTTTGTCATTTTTGAGACAGTAATATGGTCAAAAATTGAATGCGTAGAAAAACGATACAGTAACTAGATGTAAAGGAATTAGTTTGAAAGGAGCGAATGTAGTATGAATAACACAGCGTTAAGTGCCGATTTGCAGACAATCTTGTTTGTAAGTGAGAATCACCGAGATTTAGGCAATCAGTATATGTAAGAAGATTCCTGCAGAAAGAATGCATGGAATAAAGTCTATTGGGATTCGAGTTGCAGATAAAGGTAATCTGAATCATTATGAAGAGATGGATGTGATAATTGGAAAGCATATGGATCTAGAAATGCATTATTACTATCCGAATAGTGAAGAGAATCCAGAAGCAATGGGATTTGTGTGAGAATTGCAGAGAAAGATGTCTGATATGAAAGCGCCAGAAAAGAATCCAGTGAATCTGGAAGAGCCACAGAAACAAGTGAATAGTCAAAGAAGACCTAGGTGGGAAATAGAGCAGTAGCCAGATTATGATTACTGCTCTTGCATAAATATATTGGTGTGTGATATACTTTTTAAGTTGGAGGTGAATGCATGAATATCGATTATAGTCAAATAACAAATATGCTTGATTGGTTAAAAGAAAAGTTAAGATTAGATGCAAATGCCTCAAGTGCAAAAAGAAGAACTGTTAAACGTGGACAAGTTTATCGGTGCAATTTTGGATGTGGTGTTGGCAGTGAAATGAACAAGGAAAGACCTTCGGTAATAATACAAAATGATATTGGAAATCAACACTCTGGAAATACTATTGTAATACCGATAACACATGACAGTAGTTCATTACCTTGTGTTGCGAACCTTATTCCTCAGCAAGATGCAAATGGATCTACAATTCTGGATGGACAAGCGAATGCATCTAACATGCTATGTGTAAGCAAAGCAAGATTAGGGAATTTCGTTTGTGAATTGCCGAAGAGTGAAATGAAAAAAATTGATGAAGCAATTGCAAAGTCTGTAGATATTATGGTATATTATTCTGAGCTGTCAAAGAAACTTGAGAATAGAGATTCTTTTATAGAAAAGCTGAAAGTAGAAAGAAATCAAGCTCAAGATGAATTAAAGGAGTTACGTGTAATTCTTAACGTGGGTGATGGTGAAACATTGAAGGATTATGCTCAAAAGATCAAAAAAAGTATTGACAGCAATTCAAATGACTGATATGATGGTTATACAAAGAAATCCTTTCCCGATGTGTTAAGGATAATACATTTTTTTCAAAGGAAAGGAACTCTGAGTGGGTTCCTTTTTACATTCATAAAAAGACTAATATTGCATATACTTATTATACAAAGTAGTTCTGTGTAGAATACATGGAATTCTAAGAAAGTGGTGGTGTTCGTTACAGAATTACCACCACTTTTTATGCAATAATTTTGTATAGTTTGACAGGTACACGAAAAAAAGTCATCTGTTAGACAGGACAAAGGCTGTTTTTGGTTTTCATGATATACATTGTTATTTTGATTATGCATCATGCGATTACGGCTGATGAGAAAACAGTAAGCTATTATGAAATTATTGTTATGGATTTTGCTGGCAACAAAACAACGAAGAGATTGACAAGCCAGTATAGTTAGCTTAGTTGGTTACAAACCAGCATAGATCGAAGCTCGTATGAAAAAGACTTACGAAAATAAAATCCAATTAAATTAAGAACACCTAGCGCAATGTGCTAGGTGTTCTTAATTTAATTGTTCTTAAAAAAATTGTTAAACAGATCTGCATTGGAGAATTGTTGAAATGCATTGAACTGAGCAAGCAAGTTGGCTGCTTTATTTTCGTCAATCCACAGGATAGATTTAATTGTATCAATATCTAATGCAGTATTGCTATATACAAATCTTAAGATATCAATAGTTTTTTCGTTTTTTATAGTGTCAAATGAATTGGAAATTTTAGGGAAGTCTATAATGGAATCTGGTTCGTCCTTCATCATGTCATGTTGTTTCAAATATTCGAAAAAGCTATGAACGAATTGCTGACTAACATAATTATAATCACCTAAAACCATAATTAAACTCTGCAAACTAATTTGAAACTTTTGTTTAATTGGAATAAGGCTTCCGATTGATGTGATATTGTTTAAAATATTGTCATAACTGGTAAGAGAGTCTTCTGGAACAAGAAAAAACCCTGCGAAACAATTTGCCATTCTGTCCAAAAAACTATACGTGCCAGGTGTGTCATTTGAAAACTTGCGTCTGTAAAGTGGTCGGTGCAATATAATATGACCGTATTCATGAAATACAGTGAACAGAATTCTTTCAAAAGTAATATCAGAATTTGTATTAACAAAAATGTAACATCCTTTTTCATCATCTACATACGAAACACCAAAAGAATCACAGTTACCAAAATCTACAAAGAAAATATTAATTCCCTTTTTTTGCAAAACAGAAATAGCAGTGAGGGCATCGGCATCAAATAATCCTAGTTTTTTTCTTTGGTCTAAAGCTATTTTTTTAATTTCTTCCTTAAGCTCACTATTTAGTTCTAATTTCTTTGAAAAATAATCATTACAATCGAAGTTGATATCAATGGTTGAATTATTATTACTTATCAGAAGATTATACTGCTCTGGAAAATACGCAACTGGTATGTTGATTGCTTTTGCCAAGTTGTAATATGAATTTATGCACTGATTAATTCGTGGGGCTATAGAACTCTGTGCCAATTGATAATTTAATGCTGTTCGAAAAAGGTAATTATTAGAAGTATTATCTGTTTGTAATAATGTATCAATAGATACCCCAAAGTAGTCCGCAATTTCTACAAGTTTTACAGTGTCAATAGCACTGGCACCTTTTAAATAATTCAAAAGTGTCTGACGACTGATAGAAAGTGTTTTAGCAAGGTCGACAGCTGTTACAGATCTGCTTTCCATTAGTGAACGTATGTTTTTTCCTATTGTAACAGATAAATCCATAAGTATCCCTCCTTAGATTATACTATTATAATATAAGAGTAAAAAAAAATCAACTGATGTTAAAAAAAATATACAGAATACATAAAAATATGCTTTAAAATAAAAAAATGTGGAAAACAATCTTTACAAATAGTTGCAATGTGGATAAAAACATGGTAATATAAATAGGGTAATATAAATAGGGCGAAGTTATACAACCTACCACATGTATAATTTTGGACAGGAATTAAGATAGGATGGTGAGAATGTGGAATTGCAAAAAAAAAGAGCCCATAAAAGAGCTCAAAGAATTGAATTACTATGTGCAAAGTAATTCCGATTTGGCTTAGAAATATTATGGCTACCACACCATAAGAAATCTACTGTGCTTACAGCTTTATTATACAGTAGAATCTGAAAAACTCAAGCAAAAATTGTGTTGTGCACAAAAAAACTTAGAGAAAGGTAATAAAGCATGAACGAAAATAATAATCATGAAGAACAGAATCCTGTTGATATCATTGTTAATGGAAGAGTTGTAGAAACTTTTGAAAAAAAGTTAAGCTATGCCGAAGTAATAGTCATTGCATTTGGATCATATGAGGAAGCGGAAGGGTTGGATTACACAGTAACATATTCCAAGGGACAGTCAAATAAAGGAATACTGCTTCCTGGTAAAGAGGTACCTGTCAAGAAAGGTATGGTATTCAATGCAACCAAAACAACAAGATCTTAGAGATGACATTAGTCAATTAATTCAAGAGGGATATGAAGTTGAAGTTAGAGGTGCACTAGTTTTAGTGCACCATATCCCTTACGTCAACGGAAATAAAGAAATTAAATATGGAACTTTGGTAGCAACAATTATAATAACTACCAGATACGCAGAGGGTGTGGATATTCATGTTATTGATTTTATGGGAGAACAACCATGCCACGCGGATGGAACAGTTATAACGTCAATACAGTATGTCTCTAATGAAAAGGATCTTGGAAATGGCGTTGTAGTTCAAAGATCCTTTTCAAATCAACCGGCTGGTGGTTATAAGGACTATTATGAAATGATTACAACATACGCTGGAATTATAATTCAGCAAGCGAAATTGATTGATGAAGATGTTACAGCACAAACTTTTCAGACATATCATTCAGAGGAAGTAGACAGTATGTTTGTTTACGATGATTCAAATTCATTTAGAGCACGTATTGGTGGAATATCAGAAAGACTAAGAAATCTGAAGATTGGGATTATTGGATTAGGCGGTACAGGAGGATATGTTCTAGATTATATTGCCAAGACGATGGTTTCAGAGATTCATTTGTTTGATGGAGACGTATTTTATCAACATAACGCATTCAGGGCACCTGGAGCAGCAGATAAGGATGTTTTTTGTCAAGAGATTAGTAAGGTGGAGTATTTTTACTCAATCTATAAGAATATGCATAAGGGTATAGTTACACATAAAGGGTATCTTCGTGAAGGTAATATGCAAGAATTGGATAATCTTGATTTTGTATTTCTATGTGTTGACAAAGGACAAGTTAGAAAAGAAATTACAGAGTATATATGCAAGTTAAATATTCCAGTTATTGACTGTGGAATAGGAATCAACGCTGTTGATAATCAATTATTAGGTCAGACTAGGACAACGCTTCTTAATCCCCAAAATAATTATGTAAGCATAGGAAAAATACCATTATCAGAACGGGAAGAGAAAGATCATGCATACGAATCTAATATTCAGATTGCAGAATTGAACTCTTTGAATGCAGTATTAGCAGTAATACAATGGAAAAAGTATTACGGACTTTACCAAGATGTAAGTGGTTATGACAATATGGTTTATAGTATTAATGATGGCGAATTATTTAATGAGTGATGTCATGCAGTAGACTGAAAGAAGGAGAATATGCGGAAAAGAGTTACAAGCTATAAAACAGAATTTGTAGAATATATTCCAAAGGAACTTAAGCCAGGTGTTCTATATATCAGTGTAATGTATAATGCTGTTGTTCATTCATGTGCGTGTGGGTGCGGTAAAGAAATTGTTACACCGTTAGATCGACATAGTGGATGGGTTATGACATATGATGGGGAGAATGCATCTTTATCCCCATCCATTGGCAATGGAAGATATGAATGTCATTCTCACTATTTCTTGAAAAATGGTTTTGTTGAGTGGCTTCCGAACTTTGGAGAATATCATATTGAAAAAGCACAACCGAAAAAATCATGGTTAACAGGTCTAATCTCTATGATGAAAAACAAAAGATAATGTGAATAGTTAGTACTTATATGTAGGATTGTGGAAATAATAGATATCGTTTATGGGAGAAAGAATTGATGTGGTGAGGGTAATAGTAACAATTTGAAGTTTCTCGTCCCCCGGGGAGTCGGGCGGGGGTCGGGGCGCTTGGAATGGTACACAAAGAAAAAGTAAATATTTAAACTTGTAAAAAATCCTTAAAATCAAGCAGGTTTTGGCAGGGAAATGCAGTCCTTCAGGAACTATAAAAAGTTTCTGGAGGATTTTTTTTGCTTTTTTAAAAGTTCATTTAGCAATCAGCTTTTTTTTCAGCCCAAATACATAGTGTAAGAAATGAAAAGCTACTGCAAAAGTGGAAGGCAAGGCAGATCTTGCAATTCGAAAGAAAGGAGACCAAAGAGATGAAAAATATGATTCTTAAAATGGAAATGGCAATCTTGAACGCAAAATGTAAGCTACTTGCAAAGAAAGAAGGCAATGACCAGCTTATTGTGATGTTCATCATTATCGCAGTGGCTGCAGGTGTAGCAGGACTTTTATATCTCTTCACAAAAGGAACATTGCTTCCGGATTTTCAGAACAAAATCACAACTTTGATTGACGGTTGGTTCAATCGCGCATAAGGAGGAAAAACCATGAGTGCAGGTAAAAAAGCCATCACTAAAGAAATGAGGCGACATGAAAAAGAAAGACGAAAACGCATCGAACAAGCATACAAAATGCTCATTCCTGTAAGTAAAAAAACGGCATTGGCACTTGGCATGATTTCCTTTGACCCTAGGGCTCTTGGTGATAGGAGTTGCCTTTGGATGTAATTACACAGAGGACATGACTTATGGTAGATATTTGTATTACTTCTTCTTTAAGCCAACGAAGCCTTTATATTATGAGTCCGCAGAGGACGTAATCAAAAGTAGAGAAAAGGCAGTGGAACTAAAAAGAGAAGAAGAATTAATGCTAAGACAAAAACAGCAGGCAGATCCGGAAGCACAAAGAAAGATTTTGGTAAAAGTGATTGTCTTTGTACTTGTTTTGGTAATAGGAATTGGAGCAGTGTTTATGTATAGCAACATGAAGGGAAAAGACAACATTCATCACAGGGTAGATGGGTATGAGGAGGTAGCAGTTGAGTAAAGAGAGAAATGTATATGAGGAGCTGGCACTTTTGTTATGTGAAGAGTTTCAGAAAAAACAGAGTGCTTCGTATGTGATCTTTATTGCAATGGATATTTTAGCAATGATTCTCTTCTGTAGTATAGGGGTTCTCGGTGCTGAGCATTTAATTCCGTTCAAAATGTACGCGTGGATTAATTTGGTAGATCGTAAAGCCGCTGGAGAACATGTAAATGAAAGAGATTTGAAAAAGCATAAGTATGATGTATTTAGACTCTTGCAGATAGCAACAACAGGAATAAGAGTGGAATCCTCCGGACTAGTAAAAGAAAGCATACTTAAGTTTATAGATGATATCAGTGTGTTGGATGAAAGTGAAATTCGACTTCTGCAGATGGGACTACCGTTTGATAGAGATCAAGGCGTAGAGCTATTGCGAGGAATTTATTTATAGAGATTTGGAAGTACAGATGAAGACAATCATCGAGGATTATTCAAAGCACTGAAAAAGAAGTAGCAAACAGATACAAATCATTATTTACGACCAACTTACGACAGATTTACGACCGTTTATACAGAGTTGGTGAGAATAATAAATTGGATGAAAAAAAGAACATGCAAGAAACAACGAAATGAAGACATATAAAAGGATATATTATATAGGGTATGATTTCCCGACAATGAAGAGTATCGAGAAATAAAGCCTGTATTTATGTGGGTTTGAGAAAATAAAAGTCAAGATTTACGACCAACTTACGACCAAATAATAAATACAGTCTAAAGAATCTCTTGGAAACAGGGGATTCTTTTTTT
>JARBTY010000151.1 GCA_029239935.1 Clostridia bacterium
CAAATAGTGAAACAAACCCTTCCCATTTTTAACGGTATGGTCTATCTCTGTACCCCAAAGGAACATAAAAGGTATTTCAGAGTTTATGAACAGTTTTTTCTATTTCATTACAGCAGCTTCAGCCAATTTCCTTGTATAACTACTCAAGAGGTGCCTTATCTATTTTTAACGGGAGAAAAAGATTTTAAAAATCTTGATACTTTAAATCCAATTTTAAACAATCAACTCAGTCAGTTTATTAAGAGCGTATAGGAGGGGCTTATGAAAACCCGTTATATTATTTATTCACGATTTAATTCAGATATTGGATTATCCAAGCAATTTCATGTATCAGATTCACTTTCTGAAAAATGGATAGCCTATAGACTGCTTATCTTCAATCTCTATACCCGAAAGAGTCTTGAGGCTCAAACTAATCAAGATTTTTTATCTGTTCTTAATGTACATCCAGACAGCATGTCTATTGTTGAAGCGGAACTTAAAAAATATCCACCGCTTCCTCCTCACATTGTTTTTACCTCGGATAAAAATCAAACGATTGAGACTTATATTCAGGACGCTGATCAGCTTTATCTGTGCAACTTAGACAGTGATGACATGTACCATCCCAGCTTTATACAGTTTCTTCATGAACACCCCATACAAAAGGATAAACCTTTATTACTCTTGAAAAACGGTTATATCCTTAATACCAATACCCATGTTGTGAATCATTATTATAGTCCCTCGCCTCCTTTTTTTGCTGAAATCTTTGATGTGAAGGACTACTTATCCTACGCGAGGTTTTATCCTCCTCTGGCCCATGGCTATATGGAACGCTTTAATCATGAAACCATTACTCAGCGTCTTTTTATGATTATTTTACATGACCGAAATACTTGGCCTAACTATAGACGTGAAGTTCCAAAGGTTTTTGAAACCGATCAAATACTTCCTGATTGGCAAGAAGTCTTGAAAGATTATCGCCTAATCTAAACTTAAGATGCCTATTCCCCTCTATTAAGGAACAGGCATCTTAGTTATTTGTTAGGCCAATAATGATAGATTGTACGCACCTCTTGTAATTTAAACCCGTGTTTTTGATAAAATCCAATAGCTTCTTTATTGTGTGCCTGAGTTCCTACCCTTATTTCTCCGATATCTTTTTGCCTGTAAAAGCGAATAAGCTCTTGGATCATCTTGCCGCCTATCCCAGATCCTTGACTGCCTTCTCGTACAGCAACAAGCTCTATCATCAATGCTTCATCTATATGAAATAAGATATACCCTTCTATTCGTTCATCTTTTTTATAAACTACAAAATATTTATCGGGACGGTTAAATGCATCCTCACACCATCTGATATAAATATCCTGTGATTTTTGTTGGTCTAAAAATTTATCCACCTTAAATCTAGAGTACCGATAAGCTGTTCGAGAAATATCTAAAATTTCTTTAGATTGACTCATGCTGTTCTCAATGCTCACATTGGCTGGCTGGCTGATGTGGATACCCTCTGGTACAAGCTGAAATCTAACTTGTATATCACACAAATAATTATTTTTAAGTGCTGAAAGGATCCTGTCATTTTCAGGTATACATTTACTATTATCTATCACCACCAGATCAAACCTTTTGCTGTTTTCTATAAGTTCTTTTTGTTCTGTTACCGCCAGCTCTTGTGTTAAGGTTACCCTTGCTGTACTTAAATTAAAATACTGATCATCCCATGGTGTAGACTGCATATTAACACGCATTTCCTTCCCCCTTTTTATTTGCTTTATAATAAGCTTTTTAAGGTTTCTGTTATATAGACAATCTGCTCCTCTTTTAATAAGGTATGAAGAGGCAGAGTAATTTCTTTTTTATACATTTCATATGCCTGTGGGTACTGTCCTATATCAAAACCCATTTTTTTATAAGCACTATGCATAGGTAGGGGCTTAAAATGCACATTGGTAGCTATCCCTTTTTGAGCCATTTGCTCAATAATCTGATTGCGTTGTATTTCATCTTTGTTTTTTAAACTCACCATACAAATATGAAAGCTTGATACACTGTCTTCTTGCCTATGTTTCAAAAGTTCCACTCCAGCATCTTTTAGTAACTGCTGATAGAGTGAAAAAAGCCCTTCTCTTTTAGCTAATATTTCATCATATCTTTTAAGCTGTGAAATTCCCAGTGCTGCCATAATATCTGTCATATTGCATTTATACCCAGGCATTAAAATGTCATATTCCCATGTCCCTGACTTTGTTTTAGCAAGCGCATCTTTATTTTGCCCATGCAGAGAAAGTAGCATAAACTGCTTATAGAGGTCTTCATCGTCAAGCGATGGATGAGATTTCCATGTAACTGCACCACCTTCACCTGTCGTAAGGTTTTTGACTGCGTGAAAAGAAAAAATACTGAAATCTGCGGCCGTCCCACTTTTTACTCCTTTATAAGAAGCTCCCATCGAATGGGCTGCATCTGCAATAATAGCTACTCTGCCCAATCTATGCTGAAGATCTGAATTTGCCAAAAACTTATTTCTTGCACCCCTAACCACCTTAGATATTTTTTCATAATCACACATAACCCCGCCGATATCAACTGCTATGATGGCCTTAGTCTTAGAGGTAATCACTTTCTCCAGTTGATTCATATCTATATGGTAACTGCCCGGTGCTGTATCAACTAATACCGGCACAGCTCCCACATGACAAATGACACTGGCTGAAGCTGTGTACGTATAGGCCGAAGTGATGACCTCATCTCCTGGCCCAATACCTAATACTCTTAGGGTAAGTTCCATGGCTGCCGTAGCCGAGCCAAGGCATACCGTTTTTTTTGTGCCGAAATATACTGCTATTCCTTTTTCAAATGCTTTTGTTTGAGGCCCTGTTGTAAGCCATCCACTTTTAAGGACAGCCGTTACCGCTTCTATATCTTGTGCCTGAATATCCGGAGGTGAAAAAAGTATCCCTGTCATACGCCATCCTCCTTATAATTCAAAAGAAATGAACTCACCTTTTTGAAGCATTTCTTTAATTTGCTCTTCGTTCATCAGGTTATTTTTCAGAGATACTTCTGCTGTCGTTAGCTTTTTCATGTTTTCAAAGTTATCATAATGCGCTTTTACCTCTTCATTAAGTGTCGTTGGGGCAATCAAATAATAGTTGTTGTCATACTCATAAACATTTCCTAATTCGTAAGTAGAGATAAGTTCTTCATGAAGCTTTTCCCCTGGCCGTATTCCCACTTCTTCTATTTTAGTCTCTTTATCGCCGTACCGCTTGACAAGCACCCTTGCCATATCTATAATTCTGCAGGCAGGCATTTTCATGACAAAAATCTCTCCGCCTATACTTTGTTCTGCTGCTTTAAACAGCAAGGTAATGGCTTCGGGTATCGTGAGAAAATATCTTGTCATTTCTTTATGAGTTAATGTTATTTTATTATATTTTTGAATCTGGTTAATAAATAATGGCACTACGCTGCCATTGGACCCTAATACATTACCTGCTCTGATACATACAAATCGTGTATGCACTGACAGATTGTTAGCCTGAATAATGATTCTTTCTGCTACTGCTTTGGTCATGCCATATAAGTTAAGCGGTGCTACCGCTTTATCAGTTGATACATCAATGACCTTTTTAACTTTGTTTTTTATACTGACCTCTATGAGATTAGAGGTTCCTAAAATATTGGTTTTGATAGCTTCCTGCGGCTGCATCTCACACACTGGAACATGTTTGAGTGCTGCTAAGTGAAATACATAATCTACACCGACTGTAGCTTCCTCTATTGCAGCTTTGTCTCTGATATCCCCTATAATAAACTTGAGTGTCTTAGAATCAAACTTTCTTTGCATTTCAACTTGTGCAAATTCTCCTCTTGAAAAAATTCTTATTTCCTTGGCCTTTTTTTCTAAAAGCTGCTTCACCAGTTCATGCCCCCAGGAGCCAGTTCCCCCAGTTATCAATATGACCTTATCTGTATACATGTCTTCCTCCTCATATCGCTTAAATGTTACATTATATCTTATGCCCCTGTCAGAAAAGCCGTGTCTAAATTCTTTTTATCTGCCATTTCTCCAAAATACTGGTTTTAGTTGCCTCGTCTTCAATTCTCTGCCCTCGGCAGTGTCTTAGTATAAAATCAAATTCATTGTCCACATTCTTTTTATGGACAATAATCATATAGTTTTTACCATACATCACCTTGTGCTTTAACTGGACTGCCTTAAAATGATTTTCAAACAACCTGCTTTTAAAGTGATCCCTATAAGTTTCTTTATCATATATATACACATATAATGACGGAGATTCATGATAGATTTGTCCCAATCTGTCCGTACTCACATCATAAATATAGCCGTCTTTACAGAGCAGACACTCTAGACCTTCTTCATAAGGAAACTTATTAACTTGTTGTATAAAATCAAAATGATACATATTATCACTGTCTATCCGTACATGATATAAGTAATCATAATTTTGCATAACTTCTTCTATGATTTTATCTGCCTCATAGGTAAAAATGATATTATCAGGCAGCTGAGGGTATCTAGCCAGTGCATCATCTATAAGAGCCTTAGTGGGTTCATTGTATCTCATCAGGCATACAAAAGACTGGTCAATCTGTGCCTTTAAGCTCATATAGGTGTATTGCATAAAGATATCTATTCGGTAATCAATCCATTCCTTTGTCTGAGCATTTTTAAAAACTTTATCATACATCCGTTTAACATAGGGTTCACTTAGATAAAGTGCGCCTAAATCTATATTAAATGGGATATCTATGATTATTTTTTTAAGCATCATTGCATTCTCTCCATTTCCCAATTATTTTCAAACTATCAAACAGCTAGTAGCTCTCAAAGTACAATCCTCCTCTACTCTCATTAAAATATTCTATTTTAGTCTCAATTGTGCTGATTTTATAAAAAATAAAATCTACCAATAAGCTTGCTTGGCTCTCGGCAGATTCTGCTGCTGCTTTATTTATTTCTTCTGCAATCTGTTTTATTTTCTCCAAGTCGTCAGATTGATAATTTGAGCATAGCTTTGAATGATTTTAGCTACCTTAACCGATACATTGGTATCAACATAGTCCTCAGCACTCACAAGTTCTTCGTGATTTTCACGCATGTTAACTGCCAGTTCAACAGCTTGCTCAATCTCTTTTTGAGAAATACCTCCTATAACTAATGTGCCTTTATCAAGTACCTCAGGCCTTTCGGTTGAAGTTCTGATAAGTACGCCTGTAAATCCTAATATAGCCCCTTCCTCTGAAAGTGTTCCACTGTCTGAAAGTACACAATAGGCATTTTTCTGAAGATTATTATACTCTATAAAGCCAAAGGGCTTTAAATTTTGCACTAAAGGATGAAATTTAAAGTGTCTGGCTTCTATATATTTCATACTCCTTGGATGAGTAGAGTAGATAACGGGCATTTGATATTTTTCTGCTATAGCATTGACCGCATTCATTAAGGATATAAAATGTGCTTCATGATCGATGTTTTCCTCTCTATGGGCAGATACTAAAATATAATGACCCTTTTTTAGTTTAAGTCTGCTGACGATATCACTTTCCTGAATTTTTTTAAGATATTTTTCCAACACTTCTCTCATGGGTGAACCTGTAACAAACAAGGTTTTACCATCAATACCTTCTGAAATCAGATACCTTCTGGAGTGTTCTGTATAAGGCAGATTAATGTCAGAAATATGATCAACGATTTTGCGATTGATCATCTCAGGTACATTAAAATCCCAGCACCTATTACCTGCTTCCATATGAAAGATAGGCACTTTCAGCCGCTTTGCCGCAAGCGCTGAAAGCGCTGAATTAGTATCCCCTAAGATCAAAAGAGCCTCTGGCTTTTCTTTTTCAATGATTTCATAAGACCTGGCAATAATATTGCCCATGGTTTCTCCAAGATGCCCTCCGGCACAGTTTAGGTAATAGTCAGGCGGCCTAAGCTCTAACTCTTCAAAAAAAATTTGATTTAACGTGTAGTCCCAATTTTGTCCTGTGTGAACAAGAATATGATTAAAATATTTGTCACAGGTCTTAATACAGGCTGAAAGACGAATGATTTCTGGTCTAGTACCCAGTATTGTCATAACTTTCATTTTCTCCATAAAGGCCTCCTACCTTTTATAAATGACTATACTTCTAAGTAATATGTGTCAGGGTTTTCTACATCAAACGCAGTATTCGCCCACATCACCGTTACCATATCCCCCTCTCCCTCATTGATAATATTATGGGTATACCCTACAGGAATATCAATAACTTCCAGCTTTTCACCGCTTACATAATAACTTATGACCTCATCACTATCTATTTTTCGTAGATGGATACACCCTTTCCCACTGACTACTAAGAATTTTTCGTTTTTAGTATGATGCCAGTGGTTACCTTTTGTAATGCCTTTTTTGGAGATATTAACTGCTATTTGTCCTCTGTCTGGGGTACGAATGAACTCAGTAAACGATCCTCTGTTGTCTTCGTTCATTTTCAAGGCATAACTCAGGCTATCAACTGGCAGATAGCTGAGATAGGTGCTGTACAATTTTTTTGTTATAGCCTCTGACATATTGGGTATGCTAAGCTCTTCCCTGCTCTTCTTAAAAGATTTTATACTGTCAGCTATTTCACCTAATGTCATTGTATGGACCGGCTCAACCTTGCAGTAGCTGCCACTTTTATATTCATTGCCCTTTAGGGCGCGGATAAATTCCTTCATAACATCATCAATATACACCAAATTCATCAACACCTTAGGATCAGAAATTTGAATAGGCAGGTCGGCTGCTATCCGTGCACAAAAAGTCGCTACTGCACTGTTGTAGTCAGGTCTGCACCATTTACCAAATACATTGGGAAGACGATAAACCATCACTTTGGCTCCTGTTACCTCCCCATACGCAAATAACAGTTCTTCTGCCCTTTTTTTACTCTTGCCATAAGGATTATCAAGGTTTGCCTGTATTGAGGAAGTCATAAGCACAGTTGCCTTATTATGATGGCTTCTAAGCCGTTCAAGCAGTTCCTCAAGAAAACTTACATTGCCATCTATAAATGCTTGTTCATCTATAGGCCGATTAACCCCTGCTAAATGAAATATAAATTCACACGCTTTTGTATAATACTCCAGAAGCTCAGTTCCTGTATCTCTGTCATATTCAAAAATATCCGTATAGCCTTGATTTTTAAGTTCTGCTACTAAGTTTTTACCAATAAACCCTTTGGCTCCCGTCACAAGAATTTTCATACAAGCTCCTTTCTCTCCCACCGGCACTCCCTAAGCTTATCTAACTTTTCTGGGCTTCAAACTACAATTTCCTCTTAATTATATTTTATAGACTCCCTTTATTTATCATTTAAATAAAGCTTTATAACAACAGGTTTATGAGACGGATAAATGAGCATAAAGTCAAATTATCCGTCTTAACCCTGTGATTTATCTAGGCAATCTGCATGATAACAAGATGTGCCGAAACAGGCCTTGTTCCACCTGCAAGGGGTGTGATGGTCAGTGCTGCTGGATTGCCTGCTGGATTGCGTACGGTAAGTATTGAATTAATAGCTGATGTCTCTACCAATGCCATTCCTACTATTTGAGAAGTGCCTGTCGCCCGCCCAACCACA
>JARBTY010000152.1 GCA_029239935.1 Clostridia bacterium
AATTTTTTTGAATATAAATCAAGAGTATATAAAATACTATAGATATAAAGAGAAAAAATCTAATTCCTAAAGCACTTAATTGTTTAGTATGGAGGGGTATAAATGTGTAAAATTAAAGAAGTTTTTTCAAAGACTTTTGAGCCTTGGCATATCAGTATAGATGAGGCAGATGTATTTATAGGCAATAGTAAAGCCATACCAAAGGCTGGTTGGACCATCAGATTTACAGTAGAAGAAGATGAAAAAGGCATGTTTCTGGAGTATTATGGGATACATACCAGAAATGGGCATGCACATGTAAGGATTTATAACGATGGACAGGAACAAAAACTAGATGTATTACAAGAATATATAGCGTATAGTCCAAATATTCCAGGAGATAGAGAAAGAGGAACGATAGAGTTTAGAAGCTATAATCAAAAAGTTCTTGAACAGCTGAAACAAAAACAACTCATTTAATCATTATAAAATAAAAACCTTTTAAGTGTTTGAACGCTTAAAAGGTTTTTTGCTATAAGGAGAGACTTAAAAAATACTAGTCATTAAAAACTGATATAATTAATATATATGATAGTAGGACTAGCATCAATAAAGTAAGACGAGATGAAGCGGAAATAGAAGACAAAGCGATAGGAGTGGATGGAATATATAAAATTTACCTATATACTTATATAGAATGAGCGTTTATAATAAAAACAGGGAGCGCACCTAGCGTAGAGGTGTGCTCAAAATTTGAACAGTAAGCCATAGATTTTCAGGTTAGAAACCGTACAACATACGGAGGGGGTGTGCCAGTAGTGGATAATTACAAGACGGCAAGCAGCGAGGATGGAGACAAAATCTATTGTAATTGTTGTGGCAAAGAAATTATTAAAACTGAAATAATAGATACACATATGGACCATTTGCATATTGAGAAATCTTGGGGGTATTTTTCTTCAAAAGATTTAGCAACTCATGCATTTAATATTTGTGAAGCCTGTTATGATGCATGGGTAAGTAATTTTGCAATTCCTATTGAAGATGTTTATATAGAAGATGTGTTTATTTATTCAGATGAAGAAATTAGATTACTGAATGAAGCCTATCAAAAAGAATACTGTAAATAAAAAATAAGGTACCTAAAGTGAGCTCACTTCTAGGTACCTTATTTTATGATGTTGTATATAAAATCAGCTATATTATTGTAACGAACTGTATAAAAGGATATAATAAAAATAGGATAAGAAAGGAAAGTGAATATGTTAGATATTTGTTTATTAGGAACAGGTGGTATGCTTCCGCTGCCTGAGAGGTATTTAACAGCCTTACTCGCAAGATACAATGGAAGAAAGCTGCTGATAGATTGTGGCGAGGGAACGCAGGTTACGATGAGGATACTTGGCTGGGGTTATAAAACGGTTGATATTATATGTTTTACTCATTATCATGGAGATCATGTAACGGGACTGCCGGGACTACTTCTCACTATTGCCAATACCGGAAGAAAAGAACCCCTTACTATTATTGGTCCACCGGGGCTTAAAAAAATAGTAGAGGGTCTAACCGTTATTTGTAGGGACCTTGCATTTGAGCTGATATTAATAGAGCTATCTTATGAAAAGCAAACGCTTCAAATAGGAGAGTTTTGGATTTCGGTGCTGCCAGTACCTCACAATGTAAAGTGCTTTGCTTATACGATTGAAAATAAAAGAAGTCCTAAATTCATTGTAGATCAGGCGAAAGAAAATGAAGTACCTCAAAAATATTGGAAAAGACTTCAAAAAGGTGAAACTGTATCAGACGGACAAAAAGTTTATACGCCGGATATGGTATTAGGGCATGAAAGGAAAGGACTAAAAGTAGCTTATTGCACAGACTGCCGGCCAATAAAGGAACTAGAGGAATTTATCAAAGAAGCAGATTTGTTTGTATGTGAAGGCATGTATATGGAAGAAGAGTATCTGGATCAGGTGAAAAAACATAAGCATATGTTAGGAAGTGAAGCGGCAAGATTGGCTAGAGCTTCAGGTGTACAAGCATTATGGCTCACTCATTTTAGTCCAGCACTTTTAAGTAATTATATTCAAATTGAAGGTATTAAAGAAATATTTGAAAATAGTGTTGCAGGATATGATAGAATGACAACAACGCTAGATTTTAACCAAGAAGAATTATAGGTAGAGGGGGAATAGCCATGAGAAAGATGTTGTTAGTATTCATTATGTTTGGATTATGTATCTCTTTTTTTCTGATAGTAAGCCAGCGTAATGGGACCTCTTTTTTTACCACTCGAAAAACAGATATACAAAAGGAGTTTGAAAAACACAATGAAACGCTTGATAAACAGTATCCAGATACGCCTCAACAGTTGATAGAAATCAATAATGCAGTCATGAAGAACTTTTATAGCAAGGATATGGAACAGCAATTTATAGATTCTTATGTACAAACCATACGAAGGCTTTACAGTGAGGAGCTGTTAACAAGTAATTCCGAAGAAGATCAGAAGGCTTTTCTTCTGGCTGAGCTTCAGCAGGAGGACGATAAAGAAAAAATTATTCTCATCGCAAGTAAAATAGAAGAGACAACTCATCTTAGTGAAGCCTATGAGGCAGAGGTTAAGGTTATTCATTATACAAATAAAGGGGATATCAACAGGCTGTACCGAGTTACGAACAATTCTGGTGAATGGAAGATTGATGCGTGGGAAGATTTAAAAACAGAGAGTAAGACGTTGGAGGAATAACAATGAAAGATATAAATGTGCTTGCGATTGAAACATCATGTGATGAAACAGCTGCGGCAGTAGTACAAAACGGAAGAAAAGTATTATCTAATATTATTTCAACTCAAATCGATTTGCATAAAAAATATGGGGGAGTGGTTCCAGAGATCGCTTCTAGGATGCATGTAGAAAAGATTAATTTAGTGATAGAAGAAGCTCTAAAAACTGCTGAAATGACGCTTGATGAAATAGATGTCATAGGAGTTACCTATGGACCGGGGCTTGTGGGAGCACTACTTGTGGGGGTTGTTGCGGCTAAAGCAATAGCCTTTGCAAAAGATAAACCCTTAGTAGGTGTACACCATATAGAAGGACATATTGCTGCAAATTATATCTCACATCAAAATCTCGAGCCACCCTTTCTCTGCCTAGTCGTATCCGGTGGGCATACCCATCTTGTTTATGTAAAAGATTACACCACCTATGAAATCATAGGAAAAACAAGAGATGATGCAGCAGGAGAAGCCTATGATAAGGTTGCCAGAGCCATAGGACTGACTTATCCTGGAGGACCGAAAGTAGATAAGCTTGCTAAAGAAGGGAATAAAGAAGCTATCAAATTCCCAAGAGCCATGATGGACGAGGGTTATGATTTTAGCTTCAGTGGTGTAAAATCAGCAGTGCTTAACTATGTAAATGGTTGTAATATGAAGGGAGAAGCTATCAACACTAAGGATGTAGCAGCAGCCTTCCAATCGAGTGTAGTAGATGTGTTAGTATCCAAGACCATCAGCTTAGCCAAAGAAAAAGATATAAAGACCATTGCTCTGGCAGGTGGCGTAGCTGCAAATAACGGACTCAGAGAAGAGATGACAAAAGCTGCTCAAAAACATCGTATGAAGTTGTACTATCCAGAGCTTATCTTATGCACAGATAATGCAGCGATGATAGGCTGCGCAGCTTATTATGACTATATGAAAGGCAATAGAGCGCAAATGAATCTGAATGCAGTCCCGAATCTTCCATTGGGGAAAAAATAGTATGAAAGGGGAATGCTTTGATGAAACGTATTATTAGGATATTATTATCAGGAATCATTGGGGTTATTATTGGACGAGGTGTAACAGAACTAGAAACGATGAGACTTTTACCAAGTGAGATACATGGGGTACTTAATAATTTATATATTAATAAAGAACTTATTGTATTTATAGTTGTTTTTGCACTTATATTTTTTACAGTAAGTATTCCAGCAGCTCATAAAATCTCAGCCAAAATAGAAGAATCGCTTAATAAATATCCTATGCAGGAAATTCTTATGTATATCATTGGTTTGGGAATAGGTCTTGTAGGAGCAAATCTAGTAAGTACAGCGCTCATAGTCGACAAAACAAAGGCCATGAGCAGTGTACTTACACTTTTATTATACTTGGGACTTGGATTTTTTGGCATCTATCTAGTACATCTCAAAAAGGAAGAGATTAAAGGATGGATTAATAAAAAAGGTGAAGTGCTCTCCCATTCACATCCTAAAATACTAGATACCAGTGTTATTATTGACGGTAGAATTCTAGATATTATGATGACAGGATTTATTGAAGGCAAGGTAATCATTCCTTCTTTCGTATTGGATGAACTTAGGCATATAGCAGACTCTTCTGATTCCTTAAAAAGAAATAGGGGAAGGAGAGGGCTTGATATATTAAATGAGATTAAAGGGATAAAAGGAGTGCCGGTAGAGGTAGTAGATATTGATTATCCTGAGTTAGATGAGGTAGATATAAAACTATTAAAGCTCGCGAGGCAGATTCAAGGGAAAGTTGTTACAAACGATTTTAATCTCAATAAGGTAGCCAAGCTTCAAAAGGTACAGATTCTCAACATTAATGACTTAGCGAATGCAGTTAAACCTATTTTACTGCCTAATGAAGAGATGAGAGTTACCATTATTAAAGAAGGCAAAGAGCAGGAGCAAGGTGTTGCATATCTTGGGGATGGAACGATGATTGTAGTAGAGGGCGGCAAAAAATATGTAGGTGCTACAGTAGATATTATCGTAACGACAGTTCTGCAGACCTCAGCAGGGAGAATGATTTTTGCAAAAGTATTAAAGAATTAACAATAAAAAAACCTTTAAGTGTCATTGAACACTTAAAGGTTTTTTGTTGTTAGGAATGTGTTTCATGTCTTTTCCAAAACAGAATAGCAGATAAGATGAGCAGTCCACATAATAAAGCATATAACCAAAACAATGGATTTTGCATACCCACTATCAATATCATGACAGAGCCTATAGTGGCCAAAATAGGATTGATCTTAGTTCGCCACAGGCCTTTCATTTCGCCAGTTAAACCATATTTAAAGACCTTGAAGTACAATAAAACATAACCTACATAATTAATAGTTATAGATATTTCTGAGATATCCGAGTTAGGAAGAAGGTTATATTTCTGAGTAATATAATGTGCGATGATCCAAAAAAGCACTATAAATATTGTAACAACAGAAGATATAACAGGCACACCTAAACGTTCATTGATAATAGAAACTTTATGCGAATAAGGAAACATATTTCTTATTCCCAATGCATAAGGCAAACGGGTCAGTCCCATAATAAGGCCATTAAGCGTTCCCATAATAGAAATAATAACAAATACTAAAATAAGTTTAGCGCCAAAAGCACCGAACAATTGATTAGCAGCCATATCTACATGAGCATCCCCCATACTGATCACATTTTCAGGCCCTATTAATAGACTTATTCCCACAAAATAAAGAATATAAATAGCTAATATAAAGAGTGGGGAAAAGATAAGGGCTAGAGGAACATTCTTTTTAGCGTTTTTTACCTCATGGGAGATAGAAGTAGAAACAATCCATCCATCAAAGGCAAAAAGAATAGGAATAATGGCAGCAATCCAACTAGCAGACTCCGCGGTATTTCTATCTGCAAAGGATAAAGGTTCAGAACTTCCAAAAAATAATCCTAAAACACCAATAAGGATAAGAGGAATAAGTTTGATAATGGTTGAAGCGTTTTGAAACAGTCCGCCAAGTCTTGAGGAAAGAAGATTGGTTAGGTATAATACACCGGCAGCACCTACGCCTATTAAGACTTGAGTTTCCAAGGTGCCGTCTATATTAAACAGAATACAGATGTAGATACCTGTTACCCAAGAAATGACAGCAGTAAGAGTAGGATAATATAAAAAGGTGTGAAACCAACCAAAAGCACAAGCGATAGACTTGTTATAACAGTCCTCAGCATAGGTAATAATACCTCCGGGTTTATCATTGCGTGAGGCGAGCTCTGCGATAGTCAGGCTTCCAAAGATAATACTTATAGCGGCGATAAAAAATACTAATACTCCTAAAAAAATGCTGCCGCCGGTAGCTACAAGGATATTGTCACTTTTAAAAAATATCCCCGAGCCAATAACAACCCCTACAATCATTGCAATGCAGGTAAAAAGCCCGTATTTGTTTTTTGTCATACATTTGTCTCCTTAAGATTAAAATTTTATAGATTAGATTACTCCAAAACCCATTTTAAAGTATAGCATAGGCCATAAGATTTAAGAAGAGTGTTATTGAACTTTATAAAGTAAATCTATAAAATAAGACAAAGAGATGGTAAACTATTGTAAAACGAGAGAAATGTATAAAGGAGCATAAAAAATGGATAAAATAACAGCGATCATTGTAGCAGGCGGAAGTGGCAAAAGAATGGGAACGGATATAAAAAAACAATACATTTTGCTCAAGCAAAAAGAAATTTTGGCTCATACAATTGAGGCATTTGAAGAATGTGAGTTTATAGAGGAGATTATCTTAGTTGTTTCTAAAGAAGAGATTGAGTATGTAAAAGAAAGAATCGTAGCTTATTATCACTTTAACAAAGTTAAAAAGGTAGTAGAGGGAGGCAAAGAGAGGCAGGACTCGGTTTACAATGGTCTTTTACAAACAGATAAAAGAACCAGTTATGTGGTTATTCATGATGGTGCAAGGCCGTTTATCACACAAGAGACTATTTATAATTGTCTTCAGAAGGCGAAGGAGACAGGAGCGAGTATTGTGGCTGTACCTGTAAAAGACACCATCAAAGTTTGTCATGCAGAATCTCATAAAGTAGAAGAAACACCTAATAGGGATAAGCTGTGGTCAGTACAGACACCTCAAATATTTGCTTTTGAATTACTAATAGATGCTTATCAATATGCCAAGGAAAGACAACTGCAAGTGACAGATGATAGTATGATTGTGGAGGCCTTTGGAAGAGCAGTCTATATTACAAGAGGAGAATACAGTAATATTAAGGTGACAACCCCTGAAGATTTGATTATAGGAGAGGCTATTATGAATGAAAAAATATAAAGTAAAAAAATCTCGAAAAAAGGGTTGACCTATGACAAATGCTATGGTATATTAAATAAGCACTAAGGCGAGCCCCAAAAGCTCACAAAAGAATACAACAAAAAGATTGAAAAAAGATTGACAAGTTGTAGAATGTAGTGTAACATGTATTAGGTCGGTTGAGACAAAATAAATGTAATATTTGGAGAGATGGTCGAGTTGGTTTAAGGCACCGGTCTTGAAAACCGGCGAACGTGAGAGCGTTCCGTGGGTTCGAATCCCACTCTCTCCGTTTTAATCTGAATAGGCTTTAAAGTGGAGATGCAATATGGAGAAGTACCCAAGTGGTCGAAGGGGCTCCCCTGGAAAGGGAGTAGGTCGCTAATAACGGCGCGAGGGTTCGAATCCCTCCTTCTCCGCCAATTAAGCTAAAGGTTAAAAATAAATATGAACTTTGAAAATAAAATAGTAACCATAAAACCAGTCGATTTATAGAACTTCATTTATGAAGTTCATGAGTACAAACTAAACTTAGTTTAGTTTCAGTACAAGTAATAATAGTC
>JARBTY010000153.1 GCA_029239935.1 Clostridia bacterium
ACCACATTACTTTATTGAACACTTTTTACTTGCAGAGG
This sequence comes from Clostridia bacterium, assembly GCA_029239935.1. The sequence continues at coordinate 39 of JARBTY010000153.1, forward strand.
GCGGCGTAAAAGAACATAGTAATAAAGATATTGCAGCAGTTAAAGAAACATGGGTAAAGGCTCTTACAATGTTTAAAACCTTTGGGGATATAGGTGCTTTTCCAATTGATACAGCAACCTCCAAACATGAGCTTCAGCAACAAGCCTTTAATGATGGAAAAGCCGCTATGTTTTTAGACGGCAGCTGGGCCATAGGTGGTATGACAGACCAAGATCATACAGTGATTGTCCCTATGCCAAGTACTGGTAACGGCAAAAAAGATCCTTCGGATATTATTGCAGGTTTTTCAAGCGGCTACTTTATTACTAAAAAAGCTTGGGATGATCCGGCAAAACGTGATGCAGCTGTTAAATTTGTTGAAAACATGACTTCTACAGAGCTTATCAAACAATTTGTAGTTGAGGCAGGGGGCGGTGCTCCAGCAGCAGATATTGGTCCAGTGGAAGGCCTCAGCAAGCTGGCAGCAACAGGCTCACAAATGGCTGGAGAAGCTAAGAATTGTGATGCAGCAGTAGATGCGTGGCTTTCTAAACAAGCCTGGGATTATTTATTAGGTAAAGTACCTGTTATTGAAGCTGGAAAAGAAGAGCCGGCAGCGGTTGTAGATAAGATTATCGAAATGCAGAATGCAGCTAAATAAAGGTCTATGATGTTAAAAATAACAGTTGAAAGTCAAAGAGACATCAGCTGTTATTTTTTATAAACAAAACTTTTAAAATCAGGCGTATACAAAAAATAAAGAGCAGGGAGTGACAGCTATGATTTATAAGAGCAAAAAAATAGTTTGGCTATTTCTTTTGCCGACGATCCTTTTCGTCTCGCTTTTCTTATATGTGCCCTTTGCCGGAAGTGTTGTAAATAGTCTTTATGATATTCCAGACATAACAGGCCTTCAAAAAACTTTTATAGGGATTAAAAATTATAAGGAACTCTTTACAGACCCTATTGTTTGGTCTGCGATTCAAAATACTTTCATCATGATTGGTTTAACGGTTGTTTTTGAAGTGGGAATAGCCCTTTTATTGGCATTACTAGTTGATACGACAGGGCTTATTCAAAAGTTTTATCGCACGGTATTCTTTTTTCCAGTGGTGATATCTGCCACAGCTATAGGGCTTATGTTTATCTTGTTTTATGATTATAATATTGGGTTATTTAATCAAGTGCTTATAAAACTCGGTAAAGCGCCTGCTTTGTGGTTAGAGGAAGGCAAGGCACTTTTTATGATTGCATTACCGATCGTGTGGCAGTATGTGGGATTTTATTTTGTGATTATACTGACGGGTATAGCGGCTATACCAGAGGATATTTATGAATCAGCCTATTTAGAAGGGGCAACAGGTTTTCAAAAAATAATATATATCACGCTGCCGCTTATAAAAGGTGTGCTGAGAACCTGTTTGATTTTAGTGATTACAGGCACTTTTAAAGTGTTTGACTTAGCTTGGACGATTGCACCAAGAGGTATGCCTAATCAAAGTACGTATCTTCTTGGAACGTATCAGTATAAAACGGTTTACGAAGCTTCCAGAGTGGGGTATGGCTGTACCATTGCTGTTTTTATAGTGATCATGGGACTTGTGATATCTACAGGTGTTAATAAACTTATAAAACCGCAGGAACTATAGAAAGGGGAAATACACAATGGACACCTTTACATTTAAGTATATCATTAAGAAAGTGAGTATTCACACCATACTTATTGTGTGGTCACTTACGACTTTATTCCCTTTAGTATGGGTACTCAATAATTCTTTTAAGGATAGAACGATTATATTAAAAGATTCTTTTAGTTTCATCGGCATGGATACATTTACTTTTGAAAACTATGTGACAGCCTTTGGCAGAATGAATATAGCAGGGGCTTATTTAAATAGTCTGATCATATCGGGTACCGTTGTTGCGGGGGTCATGTTTTTTGGGGGCTTAGCTGCCTATATCCTTGCCAGGTATTCCTTTAAAGGGCGGAACATGATTTATGGAGCACTGATTGGAGCGGTGCTGTTCCCCGCTTTTGCAACCATTGTACCGGTCTTTATGGGACTGTATCAAATGAATCTAGTCAATAAGCATTTGGGTGTAATCTTGCCACAGATAGCAGGCAATCTGCCTTTTGCCATTATCATCTTGGTGGGCTTTATAGAAGGGATTCCACTGGAGTTAGAAGAAGCGGCAGTGGTAGAAGGGTGCAGCTCTTGGAAGCTTTTCAGCAGGATTGTGGTGCCTGTATCAAAACCAGCTTTTGCAACGGTAGGGATTTTCACCTTTCTTTGGTCCTATAATGATTTGTTTTTACAAATGATTATTATACGTAAAAATGAGTATCTGCCTATCTGTGCACTGCTTAGTAAAATAAGCTCACAGTACGGGACGGATTATGGCCTTATGACAGCTGCCGTTACACTGGTGATTATTCCTGTACTGATTGTCTACCTCTTTTTACAAAAGCATATTATCAAAGGACTGACTGCAGGTGCTGTTAAAGGATGAGTAAAGGTTTTTTAAAAAGGAGATGATTAAATGATTGCGTTTGGAACAGGCGGATGGCGGGCCATCATAGGCGATGAATTTATCAAAAGTAATATTTTGCTTGTTGCACAAGCAGTAGCTCAAATGATAGAGGAGGATAACCCTTTAGACAAAAGATTAGTCATAGGGTATGACAGGCGGTTTTTATCCGATAAAGCAGCGAGATGGATCAGTGAGGTATTAGCAGGGAATGGCATTGTGGTACAATGTCTAACTAAAATAGCCCCCACGCCCCTTATTATGTATTATGCAAAAACATATGAGATAAACTACGGTATAGCGGTAACGGCAAGCCACAATCCAGCTGAATACAATGGGATTAAGTTTTTTACCAAGGGAGGAAGAGATGCCACAGAAGAAGTGACCCAACGAATAGAAAAAATAATAGCGGTTTTAGGACCAGAGGATGTCTTGGCCTTAGATTATGAGAAGGCAAAAAAACAGGATTTGATTCAAGAGATTAATCCTTTTAATGAGTATATCGATACCTTGCTTAAGCTTTTGGATGTGGAGGCTATCAAAAAAAGTAACTTAAAAATTTTAGTGGATCCGATGTTTGGTGTTTCCAAAAATGCATTGCAGGCTTTACTGATAAGCTGCAGGTGTGAGGTGGATGTGATTCACGAAAGACACGACACAACCTTTGGCGGAAGATTGCCTTCTCCCAGTGCTGTAACACTGACAAGACTTGCCAATATGGTGACAGAAAAAGCTTATGACATAGGGATAGGAACAGATGGGGATGCAGACCGCTTAGGCATCATAGATGAGAAGGGGCATTTTATCCATCCAAATGATATTATGGCACTTTTATATTATTACCTTTTAAACTATAAGGGATGGAGCGGAGCCGTTGTCAGAAATATTGCAACTACCCATCTGCTAGATGCTATTGCAGAAGGTTTTGGAGAAAAATGTTATGAAGTGCCCGTAGGGTTTAAACATATCTCTTCTAAGATGGAAGAGACGGATGCAGTCATAGGCGGAGAGAGCAGCGGAGGGCTTACAATCAGAGGACATATTAAGGGAAAGGATGGGATTTTTGCTGCAGGGCTGCTGGTAGAAATGATGTGTGTAACAGGCAGGCATTTGGCAGAAATGTTGGAGGAAATCCATCAGCGGTTTGGGAACTTTAAGATGCAGGAGTATGACAGGCATTTTTCAGCCCAGAGAAAAAAAGAATTAATGAAGATTTTGTTTGAGGAAAAAAGGCTGCCTGAGTTTGGTAAAGCCATAGGGCGCATCAGCTATCAAGATGGGGTAAAAGTATATTTTGAAGACGGCAGCTGGATGATTGCACGTTTTTCGGGTACAGAGCCTTTGATTAGAATATTTTCAGAGATGGCTACAATAGAGGAAGCAAGGCAGATAGGTCAAAAAATGCTGGAATTTTTGGAGGTATAGAAGATGGAGAAGCAGTACGAGATTTATGATTTTGGAAGAGAGGCCATTGATTGGCATCAAATAGAGGCGATTCAAATAGATTGTTTTCCTTGGTACAAGAAAGGAGACAAACAGATGACTACAGTCAAATGTGCCATAGAGAGGGACATTTTTCATATGAAGGTCTATGCAGAGGACTGCCATATACGAAGCGACGTTTATGAAAATAATACCCCTGTATATGAAGATAGTTGTTTCGAGTGGTTTGTCACACCAACTGCCAAAAAGGGAGAAAGTTACTTTAATATAGAAATAAGCTGTAATGGAACCATTTATATGGCTTATAGAGATAATACAAGCGGGAAAATCATGGCACCCAAGGAGGTGCAAGATAGCATAAAAATTCAGTCCGACATTGGAAGGGACCACTGGACGTTAGAGATTGGGATACCCATCTGGGTATTTGAGAGCATGGGAAAAGAGCCGGCAGACAAAAGCTTTTGGTATGGCAATTTTTATAGGTGCGGCGGCAAGGAAGATGATCAATATGCTTGTTGGCAGCCTATTGAAGCCCCCGTTCCTAATTTTCATGTGCCTGACCAATTTGGAAAGCTTATTCTGCGTAAAGTTTAGAACAATGAATGTGGGGGGAAAGTGATGTTTAATGTTCATGAAGTTTTAAGTCAAATGACACTGCGTGAAAAGATAGGGCAGACATTTTTACAGTATTATCAAGGGTATGAAGATATGCCTCAGGTTTTAATTGATATGAACAAGCGGGGAGAGTTAGGCGGGATTATATTTTTTTCGGGTAACAATGTACGGGACTTAGAACAACTCCATAAAATGTGCAGAGCTATTAAAAAACATGCTTTAGAAAATAGGTTTAAGATCCCTATTCTTTTGACCATTGACCAAGAGGGAGGCCAGCTTACGGCCATACACAAAGGAACGACTATGTTTCCAGGCAATATGGCACTGGGGCTTGCCAATGATGAAAAGATGGCTTATGAACAAGGGAGGCATGTGGGACAGGAACTTAAATACGCAGGGATCGACTTGTGTTATGCCCCAGTATTAGATGTAAGCTATGACAACACAGCAGGGATACCCATCATTGATAATAGAACGTATGCCAGCAGCCCAAAGGTAGCAGCCAAGATGGGAGCGGGTTTTATCAAAGGGCTGCAGGAAGCAAAAGTGATGGCCTGCGGCAAACACTTTCCGGGAATGAGACTTACTCAGGAGGATACCCATTTTAAAGTCGATGTGCATCCAGGAAGTCTAAAAAGACTCAGTGAAGTAGAACTTGTACCCTTTAAAAAGGCCATAGAAGAAGGCCTTGACTGTATCATGATGCACCATGGCATTTTTGAGGCGCTAGACAGTGAAAGACCGGCATCCTTATCCCATAAGGTCATAAGTTATTTACGTCAGGACTTAGGTTTTGAGGGACTTGTGGTGACTGATGATTTGGTGATGAAGGCGATACTGGATAAGTATGGGGAAAAAGATGCCTTGACCTATGCCATGAACGCAGGCTGTGATCTCTTGATTTCCACCTGTGCAGGACCATGGTATATCGACTTTATGGAAACTTGCGTAAAGGCAGGAGTTGTTTTAGAAGAGCGTATCGATGAGGCTTGTCTTAAGGTGCTAACTTATAAAGCAAAATATGCCAGTGATCCCATACCGGAAGTCAAACTTTTTAACAAAGAAGCGGGGGATAAGATTGCTTATCAAATTGCCGAAAAATCCCTTCAGCTTTATAAAGGACATCAGTATGACTTTCCTATGAAGCTGGGAAAAGATCAAACACTTGGGATTATATTTGCCAATCCAGCGCGGCTGGTCATGAGTGACGCCATCAACTTATACGATAAACTTTCTATAGAGGACACGATAAAGAGAAAAGGACTTCATCCTACTATCAAAGAGGCCATTATGCCGTGGCGGCCTACGTATATGGAGCAGGTATCAGTAGGAGATATCGCTATTATTTCAGACAGTGTTCTTTTTACAACCGTTAATGCCTACACCTTTACTGAGCAAATAGAAACCCTCCAATATATACGAAAAATGTGTCCAGATAAAAATATTGTTGGAGTAGCCACAAGAAGCCCAGAGGACGCTAAGCTGTTGGCTGAGTATTGTGATGCGGTTATTATAACCGGAGGGCTGACACAAGTGACTTTGGACGCTTTGGCAGAAGTCTTATTTGGGACGGGTCAATTTTATTTGAATGAAGCAGTGGAGGAGAAATAATATGGTATTTAAGGAGCATATAAACCGTTATCAAAGTATTTATCATGATTTAAAAACCCATCCAGACAAAGCGGAAGAAAAAAGGCTGCCAGGAAAAGCTAATTTTATAGAGGGCAATGAGATACTCTGTTTGCCGAGAGAGGATGGGGATAGCCGATATCCTTTGGGGCAGGATGGATTCAATTATTGGGTGTATGCATCGGGTTATATCCATAGCAATGAAGGTCTGTTTTCCCACTATTTAAGAGCCACAGAGGGACAGGAACCCAAAATCGCCTTTTTTGCAGGTTTTAAGGAAGGGGAAACCTATGATGTACTGCCAATACTTAGCGTCCCAGTGGTGTTAAGTAAAATACAGGCAGAACGTTATACCGTTTTTAGAGCTAAAAGTGCTTATTACATAACCGAAGCAGAGGGGGTAATATTTACCCTTAGAACGTTAGTAGATGAACAAAAAAATTTTTATTGGAGTTTGATGGCTGAAAATAAGAGCAGCGAAAGAAAAAGCCTGTCGGTTTCTTCGTATTTTAATCCTTTTCTGAAACATGGGGTCATGGAGGGGGCAGAAAATCGTTGGTTCAGACAGGCTTCAATTGTTCCAAAAACAGAGGAGCAAAATGCCGATAGCTTTCTGATAGAAGTCTATGAAGAAAATGGCAGGGGTGCTATGGCAGCTCAATATGCTGTTTTTAAAAGACACATAGAAACCTTGGCTGGCGGGAAGGTGATAAAAGTTGACCAGACCACTTCGCGTAATGACTATGTAGGAGGCATACGCAGCTCACTCCATACGCCGATGGGACCTATAAGAGGCGGCTTTGAAAAATCTAAAAAAGTCACAGCTTTTACGGAAATAGGCATAGCAGCAGATTTACTTCATCTAGAATTAGAGCAAGGCGGCGCCGTAAGGCTGGATACAGTCATGACCTGCTGCTTTAATGAGGAGGAGAAGGAAGCGGCGCTGTCAAGCAGAGTGATACCCGAAGAGATAGACCACATAGAAGATAGACTGATCAAACAGGATCAAATCGATCAAAGTGGTATTCAGATTCGCTTTGGAACAAATAGGGCATCAAAAGAGAAGGGAACGCAGATAAAAGCAGAAGTATTTAATGCTTTTTTTGAGCATCTCAAAAGACAAGTGGCATTTTGTGCGCTTATTAAAGGGTATGTTCAGCTCTCTTCCTTTTCTCTCATTGGTATCCGAGATGTATTTCAAGCACTTGAGGGCCTGCTTATATGGCAGCCGGATGCCGCAAGAGCTAAGATGCTGGAAGCCCTGGGATTTATACAGCCTGATGGGCGTGCACCAAGGCAATATGCGCTGCCGCCCTTTGAA
>JARBTY010000154.1 GCA_029239935.1 Clostridia bacterium
CCCTTCATTTATCAATTGTAAAACTCCACACATTTCTAAAGGTTTTTTTAAACAATATCCTGTATTTACAAATTCTTGTACCATTTATCATTTTTAATCCTTATAAAAATACACAAAGAGAGTTTTTAGGTTCATAATAACACTCACCTAAAAACTCTCTTTTATTTTCTTATTCTCTTTTATTTCATTTTATACTTATTCTGTAATAAGTTCTAGTCCATGATAAATGGTATCAATAATACTTTCAAAAGACTCTCTCACCTCTCTTACACTACTAGGAAGATTAATAATGAGCGTATTACGTCTAATGCCCGATACCCCTCTTGATAACATCACATTAGGATTTTTTTGAAGTCCATAATATCTAATAGCTTCACTAATACCTGGCGCCAGTCTATCCATAACACCCAGTGTAGCTTCTGGTGTAACATCTCTTTTACTAAAGCCTGTTCCTCCTGTTGTAATCACTAAATCAGCTTTAATATCATCACACAATAATACAAGTGCTTCTTGTATTCTGTCAACATCTCCTGGAATAACAATATAATACTTAATCTCAAACCCTCTATCTTTAAGCATATATTCTAATATTTTTCCACTTTCATCTTCTTGTTCTCCGTTTGCACTCAGATCACTGGCTGTAATAATTCCTGCCGTAAAAATATGTTTTTCTTTCTTAGGCTCTTTTTTAGGTGCTTTATTTTTTCCCATACATTTCCCTCCTGATATACTATTTTATGCTCTCAGCCTACTCCAAAAATGCGCTGATATTTTATGCTCTATAAGTTGTATCCTTATCAGAAAAGGCAAGATACCCGCAACTTTTGAAAGTTACTTGCAGCTCACCCTTGAGACTCTCCTTTTATAAAGGATACCTATTCATTTATAGATTTATACCCAATAAAAATAAAAAGGTGGGGTAGACTATCGCTAATAGCAATAGCACCTCACCTTTGAGATATTTGTATTGAATAACACTTTTCTGCATTCTATCATTATTTTTTATAAAAGTCAACTATAAAAAATGTCATTTATCCTAATATAGCTTCAACTTTGTGGGTTTTTCCATCTTTAAACTCCGGTATAACATTACCTTCTACCACTTCATTATCAACCATCAGACTTTTAATCCCTTTGCACACATGATTAGGATTTTTAATGGTGATATCATACTTCGTTCCTTTAAACTCTCTCATGATATGATACCCTTCCCAGTCTTTTGGAATACATGGATCAATCCTCAATCCTTTATAATCCGGTTTAATACCTAGTATCCACTGAGAAATGGTAATAAAGTTCCATGCAGCTGTTCCTGTGAGCCATGAGTTTTTAGCCTCTCCATGCCTTACAGCATCTTTTCCTGCCACCATCTGTGAATATACATAGGGCTCTGTCTTATGTATCTCACTGATTTCTTCCAAATAAGCCGGAGCTATTTTTTTATAGACTTCAAATGCCCGATCTCCATGTCCGAGAACCGTTTCGGCACAAGCAATCCAAGGATTGTTATGACAAAAGATTCCTGCATTTTCCTTATAACCTTGTGGGTAGGTAGAGATTTCTCCCATCTCTACATGATACGTTGTAAAGGCTGGACTATTAAGGACAATGCCATATTTCGTATCCAATCTCTTTGCAACTGCATTCAGTGCTTTTTCCGCAAATCCTTCTTCTACACCTATTCCTGCCATAACACAAAAACCTTGTGATTCAATGAATATTTTACCTTCTTCATTTTCATCGCTACCTATCTTATTGCCATAGAAGTCATAGGCTCTAAGGAACCATTCTCCGTCATAACCTTGCTCCAAGACAGTTTTTTTCATGTTTTCAATATGAAGATTTGCTCTTTCAGCTTCCTCCAGCTTGCCAAATTCTTTGCAAAGCTGTACATATTCACTGCCAATGAACACAAACATTCCAGCAATCAATACAGATTCTGCTGTACCCCCTTCTTTATTTTCAGTTGTTTGAAAGGATTCTCCTGGCGTTGTTGAAAAGCAATTTAAGTTCAAGCAGTCATTCCAGTCTGCACGACCTATAAGAGGCAATCCATGAGGTCCTAAATTATTGATAACGTGATCAAAAGACACTTTCAGATGCTCAAAAAGGCTTGCTGTATTGTCCTGATTGGAGTCAAATGGTACACTTTCATCTAAAATGCCTTTATCCCCAGTTTCTTTGATATAAGCTGTTGTTCCAAGAATCAGCCAAAGCGGATCATCATTAAAACCACTTCCTATATCATTGTTGCCTTTTTTGGTAAGTGGCTGATATTGATGGTAACAGCCCCCATCTTCAAATTGTGTAGAAGCAATATCTATAATTCTCTCCCGTGCTCTTTCTGGTATTTGATGTACAAAACCTAAGAGATCTTGATTGGAATCTCTAAATCCCATACCACGGCCGATACCCGATTCAAAATATGACGCACTTCTTGACATATTAAAGGTAATCATGCATTGGTAAGGGTTCCATATATTCACCATCCGGTTTAACTTTTCATCCTGACTATCTAGTATGTAGTGTGAAAGCAAACCATCCCAGTAGGTTTTTAAGGCCGCAAAAGCCTCTGCTACAGACTCATCCGTCTTAAATCTTTCTATAATAGCTTGAGCAGGTATTTTATTGATAATGCCTTTAGCTTCCCATTTTTCTTCTTCTTTGTTTTCAACATAACCTAGGATAAAGGCATAGGTTTTTTCCTCTCCTGCTGCCAGTTCTATATTGATTTGATGGGCACCTACTGGTGACCAACCGCTTGCCACAGAGTTTTTACACGCTCCATTTACTACGCTATCCGGGGCCTCGAACCCGTTATATAACCCTACAAATGCATCCCTATCAGTATCAAATCCATCTATTTCTGCATTAACCGCATAAAAAGAATAATGGTTTCTTCTTTCTTTGTATTCTGTTTTATGATAAATACTACTTCCTTGGATTTCTACTTCTCCAGTACTAAAATTCCTTTGAAAGTTTGTGGTATCATCTTGTGCATCCCACAGGCAAAACTCAACAAAAGAAAAAAGCTGTATAGACTTCTCTGCAGAAGATGTATTTTTTACTTTTATATGATGGATTTCTACATGAACACCCAGCGGTACAAAGGCCAATTGCTCGACTTTTATCCCATTTCTTTCTCCAGAAAACTTGGAATAGCCAAGTCCATGTCGGCACTCATAGGACTCGAGCTCTTTTTTAACAGGTTTCCATGTGTGTGACCAAACATCTCCTCCATCATTGATATAAAAGTATCTCCCACCATTATCAATCGGAACACTATTGTATCTAAAACGGGTAATTCTCCTTAATTTTGCATCTTTATAAAAACAATATCCTCCACTTGTATTGGATATAAGGCCAAAAAACTCTTCACTTCCAAGGTAATTAATCCAAGGATAAGGGGTTTGTGGAGTGGTAATGACATACTCTCTGTTCACATCATCAAAATAGCCAAATTTCATAGACGTATCTCCTTCATTTTCTAAATTTTATATTTCGAAATCAGATGTTAAGTCTATTTTATTTTTAATAGCCTATGAAGTAAATGGACAAAATTGCTTGTAACCCTTTAAATTTTTGCACTTATTACTATTTATTATTTTAAGATATGTTGCCTAGTCTTTGTGCGATAAACACTTTAGGTTCTTGGCTTAAATCCATTCTGTAGGTGGAATCCAAAAAAGTACTGCCATCCTTAACGATTCTTACTAAAGGTCTTTTTAAATTCCCTTGATAATTTTTTTCCACGATACCCACAGCCCCATTGCTGAGCAGTACACAAGTACCCACAGGATAAAAGGCTAAAATACTTTCAAGTGCTGTTCTCACTTCAAGATTAAGTCTTTCCGTTCTGAGAAGAACAACCACTTCATTAAGCTCCATCCCTTGTCTATAAGCCCTCGAAGAAGTAAGTGCATTAAACACATCACAACACGCTACTATTTTAGCCCCTATATGCAGCTCCGAGCCTTTTCCTAACGGATAGCCGCTGCCATCTTCTCTTTCATGATGGCACAATACAACCACCTTCGTGACGGCACTGATATTGGAATTATCTTTAATGATGTTATAACCCATTTTGGGGTGCTCCCAAATAAGTTCCTGCTCCTTTTCATTGAGTTTTTCTTTCTTTTCAAGCACTTCCTTTGGAATAAGGATCTTCCCAACATCATGAAGTAATGCACCAATTACAATATCCTTTGTTAGATCTATATTAAGATTCAGTTTTTTACATAACAGCAAGGTGATAATCGCTACCCCAATAGAATGTTCATAGACATCTGCATCATTTCTTTTGATATCCATAATATCATACATAATGTTTTTTCCGCTTATCTCCTCTATGAGACTGTCTACAATCTGCTTGATATGTTTTACCTCTACGGTCATATTGGTTTTTATTTTATCAACTTCCTCGCCAAATTCTTTTGCAAGCACAGCTTTCCTTTCATTGCTGATAAGCACTTCTGGTTCAATCCCCTCTGATAACTCATCTTCAACATAAACAAAAGGGATATTGAGCTCTACTAGCTTATCTTTAAAGCCTGCTCTATATTTAGTGTGCCTTTTTAATAAAACCGTACCATTTGTATAGGTAATATCTTTGGCAATGATTTCTCCTCCGCATAGATGTTCGACATCCACTATTCTCATATTGTTTCCTCCAATCTTTTAACCACATCTTGAATAATTCTTGCTGTAAGACCCCAGATAACCCCTTTTTCTGTTTTGTAGACAAGAACTGTGCTTTCACTTCTCCCCCAAGGGTTCGTATAATACTCCCCCAGCCCTAACGCTTTACTTGGAAATAAAATAACCTCATTACCTTCTCCATCTATATAAGATGGATGTACTTTAATCAGTGTCTTATATATTTTAGGCGGGTTATTTCTAAAGTAAGCTACTGGAAGAATAAAAACTTCTTCTACTTCCTCTTCATTAAACACAAATGCCCCAATGTCTTGTTTATGTGTAATGGCCAAAAAAGGTTCCACAATAGCGCCCATTGGTACAACAAGGATATCCAGTGCGCCGACTACTTCTATATCTTCGGCACCAATGCCCATTTCCTCAATCGTTTCTCTTATGGCTGTGTCTTTAGCATTTTTATCTAATTTTTTGTCCTGCTTGCCTCCCGGAAAACAAATTTCACCGCCTTGTCTGATTTTCTTGTTTCTTTTCTGAAAAACAAAATAATATTCTTCTTCAACAATCATCAAAAGCGCAAGGACTGCCGAGTTAAAATAGTCCTCTCTGCCATTAATGCCTGGTATCGCTGGCAGCTTATATTTTAGTTTATTAAAGTCTTCTCGATTCATCACTCATACCATGCTTTCTTATAAAAATCACAAATTTATTTATTTTAAATTTCGACATTCTCATATTATTATAATATAAAAAAAAGAGGAATTCTCCCCTTTTTTATCATTTTTTATATAATATTCGCTAAAACTTTACTATCAAAAATTTCATATTGATTATGATCCCTCTGCCACTTATCCAAAGCCCTATATAAATCTGTGGTCAAAAAATAATCATATTCGTATGCCAATCTAAAATTGCCTTCTAAGTTGCCTGCAAATAAATTTTTAGCATTATATTCTCCAAATACATTAACAAGCCCTACACATAAGAGTTCTATAAAATCATGGCCGCAGCATACTTCCCACAAATTATGTTTACCATCTTTTAAAGCTTTTGCTTCTCTCAAAATAATTTCTTTTTTTAACAAATGTTCTTTTTTGGAATGCACCAGAGTCTGTTCAACTAGTTTAACCCAATCTACCTCTAGTTCATCGGTATTCAAAAATCTGTTAAAATCCAACTCATTAAATCTAAGCCTTAAATGATAAAGCTCTGAATACCATCGTAAATAACCTATTTTGGCTGTGTTTTCAAGTAAATGTATTTTAAGTGACTTTCTCTTTCTTTCTTCAAATCTAACGTATTTATTTCTATTAGCATACTCTGCAAGAATACTTTCATATGCTGGCGAATGAATAAGCATACATTCTAGGTCATGTCCATCTGTTACGAACAAATTGTCGCTTTTAGGCTCCTTATTTTCTAATCTCCAAAAATCCGCATCTACTATACCAATGATACCTTCTAATCTTTGGTCATCACAGCCTTCTATACATTCCGTTACATTACTTTTACTCTCTCCTATAATAATTTCACAGGTTTTTTGATTGAAAATTTTGCGATATAGTCTATAATCTGTAATCCCCTCTACCACCACAAAGCTCATCCTATTTTTGCCGCTACGTAGCATTTTAATTTTTGTCAGCAGTCTTGCTGCGTTAATGTATTGCCTCATCAGCATTCCTCCAGCCCTGTTGTCAAATCCCATCGCCCATTAATGATATCTGGTGAGTGCGTCGCAATCATAATCTTGACATTTGTCAAATTCGAAATAGCTTCCATATCCTCTAAAAATTGCTGTTGCCAAGCAATATGAAGGGAAATCTCTGGTTCATCAATTAAAATCAGCGCATTAGGTTCTGATTTAAACAGTAGCTCAAAAATAAGAATCAGTTCATTTTGTTCTCCTGATGATAGCTTATCCGCCATCAATAAGCTTTTATTAGGCAGTTCAAATGCAAAACCTTTTTCTCCACTGATTTGCATTGTTTTATAATTAAATCTTTTATTAATAATCTCTCTCATCAAATCAATTTTGGCTTCTATGACATCAAAGACCTCTAGCTTCTCTTTGCTATCTTTGATATATAAATCTAGCATTTTTATTGTCTGTCTATCAAGATCCGTAAGGTCCCCTCTATTTTCTGTAAGACTTGCAGCTATTAGCCCGATTTTTTGCAATTTCAGCCGCTTTTTATCCAGATTTCGAAGCGCCTCATCAACGCTATCTATATCAAGAGATTCATCGCCTCTTTGGCTCTTTACTGCCTCTATGAGTCTTCCTGGGAAACTGTGGTCAAGTTTTTGAGCCAAGGCAGCAGACTTTGCTAAAACGTCCGTTATACGTTGCGCGAGCTCCTGAGCATATATCAGTACCAAAGGGCTTAAATTTTTAGACACCGTCAGTCTGTTGGCATGAATAAAATGGATAGGCATCTTGCTTTGAATCTCTTGCAGTTGTTCTCTAAGCTCTTTGTCTACAAAAAGTTGATCCCCATATTCTGTCATGATTTCATCATAATTTAGCTTGTGATCCCGTCTTGTATCATACCATGCTATTTGTGTCACCCTTTTTAGAAAAGGTAGATTTTTTTCGATAGCATATAGAGTCTGTCCTACCTCCATAGAAGAACCAAACTCTGCCTTTTGTGGTAGTTTATATTCTTTAATTTGACCCTTGTGAGTTAATCTATACTTTAAAACAGCTTCCTCTTCTTTAGGAGTGTCCTTTTGTTTAATGACCTCGAGGGTTATATCCTGATCAAATGTAATTGCAAAGTTTTCAAAAGGAATTCTACCCATTTCAAATACTTTACAACCTATAATATCACTCATTAATTTTAATAAAGTGGTCTTGCCATAGCCATTGGGTGCATGG
>JARBTY010000155.1 GCA_029239935.1 Clostridia bacterium
ACCGTTAAGCGGAGAGCAGAAGAGTTTTTGGATGAAGATTTTGAACTTATTCATAAGGTGAATGTCAACAGTGTGTTTAAACTCAGTTGTCTTTGTTATCCGTATCTTAAGAAGTCTCCTTATAAAGGGCGTATTATTAATATTTCCAGTATGGCAGCTCATTTAGGGTTTTCGGAGGTGGTGCCTTATTGCTCCAGTAAGGGGGCAGTGTTAGCTATGACTAAAGGTCTTGCTGTAGAATGGGCTAATGATAATATTACAGTTAACTCCATCGCACCGGGCTGGTTTCCGAGTGAAATGTCTAAACAAGTGATGACGGCAGAACGGAAAGCCAAAATACTTGACCGCATGCCAGTTCATGCTTTTGGGAATACCAAGGATCTTGGAGCCATGGCACTTTTTCTAGTTGGAGAAGGAGCTACTTATATTACAGGTCAAGATTTTGCGGTTGATGGTGGGGCGCTGGCTTATGGTTTTTAGATACTATAATCAAGAGAATCATTTTAAATGTGATAGTAACATGAGGATAGTCATAAAGAATTAGACGTTTTATAAACGATATTTAGAGTATAATAACTATAAATAGACAGCATTTATTCTAAACAAATAATGGATGACAAACTATCATTAAATTTAATTAACAAAAACGTTTAGATCATAATGTTCTAAGCGTTTTTTAGTATAGACAGAGAGGGGTTTTAAAAAGATGCTGCATTCAAAGATTAATATCAATAGATTAGAAAAAAATCTAAAGGATTTATCAGCGGTTGGCAAAAACGACAAGGGAGGTATTGACCGTGCCCTAGGAAGTGAAGCGGACCGGGAAGCCCGTAAATGGCTTATGGCGTATTGGGATAAAAATTTGGAACTGCCTGTTAAAACCGATGCCATTGCCAATATGTGGGTCGAAAGAGCAGGGATAGAGGGTATTGCTCCTATCGTTATAGGCTCACATCATGATACGGTACCCAACGGCGGTATGTATGATGGTGCTTTGGGCGTACTGCTTGCTACAGAACTTGTGCAGATTTTAGAGGAAAACAACGTAACCACAAGACATCCTATTGCAATTGTTTCGTTTACTGGAGAAGAACCCAATCCTTTTAATGTCTCGACCCTCGGAAGCAGGGTTGTAAGTGGCAGAGTAGGCAAAGAAGAACTGCTAGGGATAAAAAATATTGAAGACGGCACAACGCTTAAGGACTGTATAGAAAAAATAGGGGGAGATCTTGAAAAAATACAGGATGCCCTTATAAAGACTGGGGACATCAGTGCTTTTATAGAATGTCATATTGAGCAAGGCAGAAGACTCGTGGATGCCAATCAGGCCGTCGCCAGTGTAAACTGTATTATAGGGATCTATAGAGAAAATATTACTATTATTGGGGATGCCAATCATGCAGGTACTACGGTCATGAGAGATAGGCAAGATGCGCTGCTTGGAGCCTGTGAACTTAATTTAGCTTTTGAAAAAATTCTTAAGGATTTAGAAAGTGACGAGGTAGTAGGGACGATAGGTTATCTCAGTGTCTTTCCAAATGCGGCCAATATTATTCCGGGAGAAGTGGAGCTTGTTTTGGAAATAAGAACTTGTGAGCCCCAGATTAAAGAAGACATTGTCAGAAAGCTAAGTATAGAGGCAGAAAAGATTATGAAAAACAGGGGTGTCAAAATCATACGGAAAGTCAACCTGGACCAAAGGGAGATGCCTATGGATGAAACGGTTATGAGGGCTATCAATAAAGGGATTGAGAGTATTGGAGAGCCAGTGAGAGAACTGGTGAGTATGGCTGGACATGACGCGGCCAATATGCAGAGAGTCACACAATCAGGTATGATTTTTGTACAGAGTATCGATGGGAAAAGTCATTGCCCCACTGAAAAAACCCATATTAAGGACATAGAAAAAGTAGGAAATGCCATGCTTGAAGCATTACTTATATTAGACAGGGAGCTCAATTAGATGAAAACTTTATATCAACCAGAATTTTTATATACAGAGGATACTTTTAAAACCAATCAAGCTGTTTTGGTAGAGGAAGATACGATCATTGAAGTAGGGGAATATGCCCTTTTAGCAGAAAAATACCAAGGGGCAGAGACTGTCAAATGGGATAACCTTATTATGATACCAGGCAGTGTCAATGTGCATAACCACTGCTTTCAGAGCCTACTTCGGGGTCTTTCATGCGACAGACCATTTTTAGAATGGCGGGATGAGGCACTTTACAAATATTCCCCAAGACTCCAAAAACAGCATATCTACGGCGGCGCCTTGTTTGCCTTTGGTGAAATGATGAAATATGGCGTGACAACAGTCAGCGATTTCTTTTATCTGCATAACTTTGGCATGGAAAGCGATGAGATGATCATTAAGGCTGCAAAAGATATAGGGATTAGGCTAGTGCTGGCAAGAACAATGTACGATTGGAACGGTGCACCTCAAGGTTATGTGGAAACAGTGGAACAAGCGGTTGAAAACACAAGGCTTTTAGCCCAAAAATATAAAGATGATGATATGGTAACCATCATTCCGGCTCCCCATAGTCTCCATGCAGCATCGGTAGAAATGATTCAAGCAGGCCACAAGCTGGCAAAGGAGCTGGGGAGCTCTTTTCATATCCATGTAGCAGAAGAGCCTTTTGAGGTAGAAGAAGTACAGGCAAATCATGGCGGTCTTACACCTGTTGAGCTTTTGGATAAAATAGGTGTTGTTGATGAGTCCATGGTCATTGTGCATGGGGTATGGCTTAAAGAGAGTGAAATCAAACTTTTAGGGGATAGGGGAGCAAAACTGGCATATTGCCCTTCTAGTAATATGTTTTTAGCAGATGGTATAACAGATATTGTGCAGATGATGAAAGCTGGTGTCCAGATAGGGCTTGGCAGTGACGGTGCATGCAGCAATAACAGAATCAGCGTCTTTGAAGAGATGCGGATGGTTGCCCTGCTTCAAAAGGTAAAAACATTGGATGCCATGTCTGTGAATTATAAAGATGCGTTCAAGATGGGTACGGAAAATGGCGGGAGACTCCTAGAACTGCCGATCGGTAAAATTGAATCGGGCTATAAAGCAGATTTTGTGGGGATTGACAAAGGGGATATGTCTATGCAGCCTATTTCAAAATCAGGAGAACAGATTATGCCAAACATTGTTTATTCTATGCAGCCTCATGCCATCAAAAAAGTTGTTGTAAACGGAAGATTAACAGTTGATGAAGGTGTGATTCATACTGTTGCTGAAAGTGAGATTGTTAAGAGGGTACAGCAGATTATGGAAGAGATAGGAGACTAAATGATGGAAAAAATACTTATCATTCATGCCAGTCAAATAGTAACCCCCATAGGGTTTGAGATCAAAAAAGGTAAGGCAATGCGTGAGATATGCCTTATTGAAGATGGTGCCATTTATATAGAAGGCGGAATAATTAAAGAGGTGGGTAGTACGGAGGAGCTTTTGGCTAAAGGACTTTTAACTTCGGAGTGTGAAGTGATTGATGCTGAGGGGAAATGTGTATTACCTGGGTTTGTGGATTCTCACACTCATTTTGTATTTGGCGGATACAGACAAGAAGAATTTGTCCAAAGATTGCAGGGAACGCAGTATCTGGATATTTTAAAAGCAGGAGGAGGTATTCAGAGTACTGTAAAAAGCACACGGGAGGCAGATTTTGAGAGTCTCTTTAGTGTAGGATTAAAGAGACTGGATGCCATGCTGGCTCAAGGGGTAACAACTGTCGAGGGCAAAAGTGGTTATGGACTAGACCTAGAGACAGAGCTTAGGCAGCTCAAGGTGATAAAAGCCTGCGGGGACAATCATCCTATGGATGTGGCGGCAACCTATTTAGGAGCCCATGCTGTCCCTAAAGAATATGCGGGCAAAGGTGATGACTATGTGGCGTATATGATAAGAGAAGTACTCCCAGAGGTCAAAAAACAAGAATTAGCAGAGTTCTGTGATATATTCTGTGAAGAAGGGGTCTTTGATGTAGCGCAGTCCAAAAAACTTTTAGAGGCAGCCAAGCAATTGGGACTTAAAATCAAAATCCATGCGGATGAAATCGTGCAGCTAGGAGGCGGAGAGTTAGCTGCAGAGCTGGGAGCTAGCTCGGCAGATCACCTACTTATGGTATCAGATAAGGGGATTGCAGCGCTTGCAAAAAATAATGTGGTAGCTACCTTGCTGCCAGCTACGGCGTTTTGCCTTGCAAAACCTTATGCTAAGGCAAGACTGATGATAGATGCTGGCTGCGGGGTGGCCCTTGCCAGTGATCTGAATCCTGGGAGCTGTTTTACAAATTCCATTCCCCTGCTATTTGCACTGGCAGCTATTCATATGAAAATGACACCTGAGGAAGCACTGACTGCTATGACCTTAAATGGGGCAGCGGCCCTTGGAAGAGAGAAGAACATAGGCAGCATTGAAGTAGGAAAACAAGCAGACCTTATCATCTTAGGGTATCCGGACTATAGATTTTTAGTGTATCATACCGGTGTTAATGTTGTAGAACAGGTTATCAAAAAAGGTAAGCTTGTTTACCCAGTGGCATAAAATAAGGAGATAAGTTATGATTATAAAAATATTTAACGAAGGAGCCTACACGCAAACAGCTTGGTCTGGGGGAGTGACAACTGAGCTGTATATTTACCCGGAAGACAGCAGTTATCAGCAAAGGGATTTTTTATTTAGGCTAAGTACAGCTACTGTTGAACTGGAGGAGTCGCTCTTTACAAAGTTAGAGGGAGTCAAAAGAAAGCTAATGGTGCTAGAAGGAGAAGTGACACTGATCCATAAAGATCACTATCAAAAAGCTTTAAGGGCTTTTGAACAAGACTTTTTTATGGGGGACTGGGAAACATCCAGCCATGGAAAGGTGAAAGACTTTAACCTGATGATGAAGGAAGGCTTGGAAGGCACGTTAGATGTTATAGAGGTTCCACCGTATCAATCCATACAGCTTAAGTTGTATAAGCCTGTTAAGGGAAAAAGAATAGAGGCCTTATTTGCAGCAGAACAGGGTATCCGTATTGAAAACAAGCATAGTGCTTATCCTTTAAATCAAGGGGAGACAGCTATTCTTGAGAGCGAAGCTGAAGAATGGATGACAATGGTAAACTTGACCAATCCTACAACGCATACTGCAAAGTGCATTAGAGTGAATGTGGTATGGTTTTAAAAAAATACCTATTTAGCCCATTTATTCACATGAAGTTTATATAATAAAAATATACTATTCTTAATAATAAGAATTTTAGGAGATAAAGCGATGGACACAGAGTTCAAATTATCCGAGTATATGAATAAAGGGATTGAAAACATTGTAAAGGGTATTGTAAAAGCATCTTTAAGAAACCCCAAAGAAACTATTTTTGCAGTAAAATATCGGCAATCAAGTAAAGAGGCACAAAAGAAAAGAGCGGCAATGGAGCAAAAAGGACAAAAGGTGCCAGCTTTTTTAATTGGGAGTATAACAAGCAGCTGTAATTTGTTTTGCAAAGGCTGTTATGCAAGAGCAAATAAGCTTTGCGGGGAAAGAGAAGAAGATAAACATCTATCTGCCGCAAGATGGGCTGAAATTTTTAGAGAAGCCCAAGAAATCGGTGTTTCCTTTATTCTGCTTGCAGGAGGAGAACCGCTAATCAGACAAGAGGTTATAGAAAAAGCAGCACAAGTAAAGGATATTATATTCCCGATATTTACTAACGGAACAATGCTTCAAGAAGACTATATCGCTTTATTTGATAGGCACAGAAATTTGGTACCGATACTTAGTATAGAAGGAAATGCAGAGCAGACAGACAGCAGAAGGGGACAAGGGACGTATGAACTGTTAATGGATGTCATGGATAAACTTAACGAAAAGGGCATTTTATATGGGGCATCTGTTACTGTAACTACTCGGAATGCAAGAACAGTTACCAGTAAAAGTTTTTTTGATACACTTTACCGTAAAGGCTGTAAGGCAGTAATCTTTGTAGAGTTTGTCCCTGTCACACAAGATACAAAATCCTTAGCACCAACGGACATTGAACGGAAGTTATTAGAAAATGGACAGCAACAACTGAGAGAAGCCTATGCTGATGTTGTTTTTTTATCTTTTCCAGGAGATGAAAAATACTCAGATGGATGTCTTGCAGCAGGGAGAGGTTTTTTTCATATCAGTGCAGATGGAGCGGCAGAGCCTTGTCCCTTTTCACCTTATTCAGATACCAATTTAAAAAACGCGTCGCTCATTGACGCACTGAGTTCTCCATTGTTTAAAAAGCTTGAAGACACAGGCATGCTGCTAGGTGAACATGAGGGCGGCTGTCTGCTTTTCCAAAAAGAGCAAGAAGTTAGAGGCCTCTTAGAGAACTGAAAATAGATCAACCAGCTATCACCTTAAGATATTTGCAGAACACATCAGAAAGTACTATCATTTTGCAGACAAAAGTTTCGATAGATAAAGCCGCACAATCCTTTAGTAATCAAAGGCTTGTGCGGCTTTTCACCATAATAAGTAACAGTATGAAGACTTAAACAGTTTGTTTTGTGGATAAAATAGTGATTTCTAATACTCTACTGAGAAAAGGGAATTTTTCTTTCATTGTATCAAAATCGGAACCAGATTCAATAAATTTGGCACTTCCTTCAATAAGAAATCCTGTTCCTATAGATCTATGTCCCATGACGTCTTTGCTACCTAATGTGATTTTTACAGCATTATTTTGTTCAATATTTTGTTGTGTCCTTCGCATACCAGCTGCTGGAATCAGTAATTTTTCATCTTCATTGACCACGATATAAGAGTTCCAGGTATTAACTACATGGGCTCCTTTTTCACCACAGGTTACAATGGCAACCACTCCCTCGTGTGATAGGACATTTAGCAAGGTTTCGTTTATCATTTAATAGCCTCCTTAGTTGTAATATAAAATAACTTGTTAATGAGGTTATTTTATATTAGAATTGGATGGTATACAAGAGCCAATTATGAACTTAATATAGGATACAGTTCTGGAGGAAATGATGATTATATTGAAAAGTGATGTGAACACACCATTATATATACAGATCTATGAGCAGCTTAAAGAAGAAATTGTGAACGGCAGTATGCCAGCAGGAAGCAAGCTGCCTTCTACAAGAAACCTTGCAAAGGCATTAGCAGTAGGAAGAAATACTGTGGAAAACGCATACTTGCAGCTTACTTCAGAGGGGTATGCAGAAAGTAAACAAGGAAGTGGGTTTATTATTCAGAATGTAACGGCGGTCAATGATTTAAATAAGAAAAGCCAGTATGATTTAACAAATGAAGAATCAAAAGTGCCAGAAGAAAAAATAATGAATCCTCATGTATATAATTTTCAGTATGGGCATTTAAGCGGGGAGAACTTTCCATTACGTCTATGGAAAAAAATTTCAAATAAAGCGATTACTTCATTGACAGCAGATGATATGACTCGATATAGCCATCCTAAGGGAGAGTATGAACTAAGGAACGAAGTGAAGACCTATCTGAGGAAATCACGAGGGGTCTTATGTG
>JARBTY010000156.1 GCA_029239935.1 Clostridia bacterium
CTGAATATATTAAAGTACATTATTCTAAATCAAAAAGAACTTCTATAAAGTGGAAGTCTCTATACCTTTTTCAATGAAATAGGACTGTATTTCATCACAAGCAATTTCGCAAATAGAAAAGTATTTAGGCCATAGTAAGGCTATTTTATCTAAGTCTTCACTTTTAAAAAGATTATTAATTTCTGTAGAGAGTGAATAAACATCAAGAATTCTGTAGTTCCCAGTGATACCTTTTATATTATGAACAATCCTTTTTTGAGTTTCTATATCATGCTGAGCAACACAAGCTTTTAATTTAAGTGTTTCGGAATTAATTTCACTAACTAGTTCATGATACAATTCTGAGGCATCTACTAAAGAGAAACCCAATTCTTTTGAAAAACCTTCAATATCATATTTGCAGTTTGGTGTCATATGTTTCAAATCCTTTCTATAAATAAATAGAAGACAGTAGTGGAAGTAGTTACTCTATATAATATCATAGTTTAGAGAGTTTCCATATAAAAAATATCAAAGGAATTGATGATTAAATATAATAAAATATTATAAAATTTAGTACATTTTTACGGGGCGACGCTTAAGCGCTTGCTTAAGCAAAATAAATACCGTATACTAAATATGGAAAATTTAATATAACAGAGATAGGTTTTATGTTTATGGAATAAACATAGATTAAAAGGGAAGATGGGTGTAAATCCCACGCGGTCGCGCCGCTGTAAAAGAAGAGTCCTTACTGTATGCCACTGGGAAACTGGGAAGGTGGTAAGGATGATGACGCTTGAGCCAGAATAACTGCCTGTTTTAACACTGTTAACTCTACGAACGATGGAGGGTGGTTTGGATGCATAAAATGTATATAAGACATACATATGGATTCTCATAACCTCTTGACTTTATAGCAAGGGGTTTAAATTATTTTTAAGGTAAAAATATTTTATATGAGGTGAGTGTATGTCTAAAAAACATCAATTTTTATTAGGAATTTTATTAATGCTGGTGATCTATCCGCAGACCACTTTTGGGATGCATATTATGGAAGGTTTTTTGTCTGCAGGCTGGAGTATTGCATGGGGAGTGCTTGTGATTCCTTTTATACTTATGGGATTTTTCTCTATACAAAAAACTGTAAATGAAAATCCAAGAATTAAGTTATTACTGGCTATGGCAGGAGCTTTTGCTTTTGTGCTTTCTGCAATGAAGATTCCTTCTGTAACTGGTAGCTGCTCACATCCTACAGGGGTGGGTCTTGGTGCTATCCTTTTTGGTCCCACGACTATGAGTGTTTTGGGATTAATTGTACTACTTTTTCAGGCATTACTGCTTGCTCATGGGGGGCTTACAACATTAGGAGCCAATACCTTTTCAATGGCAGTAGTAGGGCCAATTGTTTCTTATGTAGTTTATAAAGGGGTTAGAAAAGCTAATGGCCCTCAGTGGCTCGCGGTATTTTTGGGAGCAGCTTTAGGCGATTTATTGACCTATATGACAACATCAGTACAGCTTGCCCTGGCATTTCCGTCAGAGACTGGAGGCATTATGGCTTCTTTGGGTAAATTTATGAGTATATTCGCTGTTACACAGGTGCCGTTGGCTATTAGTGAAGGTTTGTTAACAGTATTGATATTTAATGCTATTGCGGCATACAGCAAAGAAGATCTTAAATTCTTAAAAATATTGAGTAAGGAGGCGTAAAGATGAGTAAGGGAACTAAAACAAACTTATTATTAATAGGCCTTGTTGTTATTTTAGCTATTGTTCCGCTTTTCATGAACAAGGATGCGGAGTTTGGAGGAGCTGATGGAGAGGCAGAAGTCGCTATTGGTGAAATCAATGAAAGCTATGAACCTTGGTTTTCATCTATATGGGAGCCGCCAAGCGGTGAAATTGAAAGCTTATTGTTTGCACTTCAGGCAGCTATAGGAGCTGGTATTATTGGGTATGGAATAGGCTCTATGAAAGAGCGAAACAGAAAGGAAAAAGATAATAAAGCATGCTGAATATAGATAAGTATGCCTATTCTTCGGCTTTAAGGAAAAAAGATCCAATGGAAAAGCTGACTTTTGCACTTACAACATTAGGTGTATGTCTATGGGCCAGTTCGATACCTATTTCTGTAGCTATCTTGATAATCATGACAATGGCGACGGTAAAAAAAGGACAAATACCTTTTAAGTTTTATCTAAAATTAATGCTTATACCTATTTCTTTTTTGATAATAGGGGTATTCACTATTGCTTTTGAGATATCAGCTGCAAGGGAATCGTTTATCGCAGCACTATTTATATTTAATAGATACATAGGACTGTCAAAGACAGGTCTTGTAACAGCAGGGGTGATTTTTTTTAAAGCTATGGGATCTGTGGCATGTTTATATTATTTATCACTTAATACACCCATGGTGGCGCTTTTATCAGCCCTTAGAAAATGGAAATGTCCTAAGCTCATGGTGGAACTGATGAGTCTTATTTATCGTTTTATTTTTGTACTTATGGAAACCGCAGAGGCAATGTATACAGCCCAAAGTTCCAGACTGGGTTATGTAAAGCTTTCATCGGGTTATCGTTCTATGGGGATGCTTTTATCTACACTTTTTATCCGCGCTTACAAGAAATCGGATGAACTTTATACAGCACTAGAGGCAAGAGGGTATGATGGAGAGCTTAATGTAGTAGAAGAATCTTATGAAAGCTCTTTAAAAAGTTATTTTATCATAGCAGGCATCAATAGTTTGCTGATTATAGCTGCGCTGCTCATGAGACGTTTATAGGAGGTCAGCACTGATGAGTGGAAATATACTGGAAGCTAAGGGTTTGTATTATACATATGCTGATGGTACCAAGGCTTTAGAAAATTTAGATATTACCATAAAAAAAGGAAAAGTAACAGCCTTGTTAGGAGGAAATGGAGCTGGAAAATCAACTCTTTTTCTAAATCTTAATGGCATTTTAAAACCCTCATCAGGAGAAATTCTTTATCAGGGAAAGGTAATAGATTATTCGCGTAAGGGCTTGAAGTCCCTGCGTAAAGCAATAGGACTTGTTTTTCAAGATCCAGACACTCAGCTATTTTCTGCCAGTGTGTATCAGGATGTTTCATTTGGTCCGATTAATCTTGGACTTGAGGAAGAAGAAATCCGGCATAGGGTTAGAAGAGCTTTAGAAAGAACAGGAATGTTTGAGTTACAGCATAAACCGACTCACTGTTTAAGTTTTGGTCAAAAAAAGAGGGTAGCTATTGCAGGTATTCTTGCAATGGAGCCAGAAGTTGTTATTTTGGATGAACCTACTGCAGGACTCGACCCCATGGGAGTCAGTGAAATTATGAAGCTGTTAACAGAAATGAAGGAGCAGATGGGTATATCTATTATAATAGCTACGCATGATATTGATATTGTGCCGCTTTATTGTGATGATGTTTATGTAATGGACAAAGGTAAAATAATCTTAAAGGGTACACCGAAACAGATTTTTAAAGAAGCAGAGATATTGCGTAGTGTACATTTAAGACTGCCACGGGTTGCACATTTGATGGAGATTTTACAAAAAGAAGATAAATTTGAATTTGAAGACAGTGCTGCAACTATTTCAGAGGCACGTAAGCTATTAAAAAGATACTTAGGTAAATAATAAAACCTAAGTATCTTTTTTTATGCATATTTTAAGTTTATAAACGATGCTATTAGCATTTTGAATCTAAAAACTTGTGCTGGAAGCACATCATTTGGTGACTAAAAGGACTATAAGAAGCAGAAAAAAAACAATAGAATGGAGGTATAAGTGTATTCGAATAATACCTAGAGGGGTGAGAGTTATGTTAAATAAATTAATTAGCCGTTTATCTATTGATACAGTTTGTAAAATGTACAAAATTTCAAAAATAGGTTTTAAATTTCATAATGGTAGAGGATCTATCTTTATAGAAATGTGAGGAGTGAAAAATAAGGTGCTTTTTGCATCAAAGGTAATGACTTATGGAACTTTATCTTAAATGTTAAATTATCTACAATAAAGATATGATAAAAATGATGTGTAGGGAGTGAAAAAAGTGAAGACAGTATTAATCGTTGACGATGCGGCATTTATGAGGATGTCATTAAAGATAACTTTAGAAAAAATTGGATTTAAAGTTATTGGAGAAGCTGCTACGGGAATAGAGGCTATCAGTTTATACAAGCAGATGAAGCCTGATATTGTAACAATGGATATTACAATGCCAGAGCTAAGCGGAATAGAGGCACTCAAAATGATAAAAAAGATAGATAAAGAAGCTAAGGTCATTATCATTTCAGCATTGGGGCAGGAAGTTATGATTAGAGAAGCTGTCATGGCAGGAGCGATGACATTTATCGTAAAGCCATTCAAAGAAGAAAGTATTATACAGTCACTTGCTAAAATAATATAAGGAGTTAAAGAGAATCAATAAGAAATTAAGCTATGACTAGAGGGTCGGTGATATCACAGATGGCAGATACAATAAATAATGAATCCATGCTGGGCATGTATATTTTTGAAACCAATCAACTTATTGAGCAGCTGGAACAGCTCATTATTCTAGGAGAAGAGACCAATGGATTTTCTAAATCAATTAATGAGATTTTTAGAATAATGCATACTATAAAAGGATCTTCAAGTATGATGCTTTACAATAATATTGCAGAGCTTTCTCATACAATTGAAGATTTATTTTATTATCTTCGGGAGAAAAAGCCAAGAAACATAGATTATAATATGCTGAGTGATATTATGCTTAGAGCAGTAGACTTCATTAAAAATGAGCTGAATACAGCTGAAAAAGGAATGAAACTGAATGGCAATCCAGCTGAAATAAATAATATAATTAAAAATTTCCTAACTAGTATACAAAGCGTGGAAAGTGAGCATGAGATACATGGAACAAAGGGAAACAAGGACTATAGTGAGAGGCAAAAGTATAAAGCTATTTTGTTTTTTGAGGAAGGCTGCGAATTAGAAAATATAAGAGCATTTACCATTGTTCATAAGCTTAAAGAAATTGCAGACGAGGTATGCTGCACACCAGAAAATGTAATGGAGGATGATATAAAAATAATCGAACAGATCAGAAAGGATGGCTTTAAAGTATATTTCAAGACAAGTCTTGATAGCAGCACCATTAGAGAATTGTTCGAAGAAACTATTTTTGTAAGCAAAGTAGAGCTTACGATTGAAGATAGTAAAGAAGATATAAAAGAGATCCAACATGATGATACAAAGATCATACTTTCTGAAAGTGATTCAGTCACTCATGGACTAGAGGTTAAACAAGTATCAGGAGATAAGAATGCCAATCACCTCCTTCATAATCAAGGTATGATGAGTGTTAATATTGAAAAAACCGATCGGTTAATGAATTTAATTGGAGAATTAGTTATATCAGAGGCTATGGTTACTCAAAATCCAGATCTTAATGGGTTGAAGTTAGATAACTTCTATAAAGCAGCAAGGCAGCTTCACAAAATTACCAGTGAACTTCAAGATGCTGTGATGTCTATAAGAATGACGTCACTTTCGGCAACATTTTACAAAATGCATAGGATTGTACGAGACATGAGTAAAAAGATGAACAAAGATGTAAGACTCGAGATCATCGGAGAAGAAACAGAGGTAGATAAAAATATTATTGATCATATTGCTGATCCGTTAATGCACTTAGTACGTAATGCTGTAGATCACGGTATTGAGAGTATGACCGATAGGAAGGTAAAGGGTAAGCTAGAGACAGGCAGGCTTATATTGGAAGCTAAGCATGCAGGAAGTGATGTACTTATTACAATAAAAGATGATGGAAAGGGTCTAAATAAAGAAAGACTCTTAGAAAAAGCCAAAGAAAATGGTCTTCTGGATAAACAAGGACATGAAATGAGTGAGAAAGAGATATTCAATCTGATTTTCCTGCCAGGATTTTCTACAAGTCACAAAGTAACAGAATTTTCAGGACGCGGTGTTGGAATGGATGTAGTTACAAAAAATATTGAGACTATTGGGGGGGGCGTTTCTGTAGATAGTATAGAAGGCAATGGGACAACAGTTACTTTAAAAATTCCGTTGACACTTGCAATTATTGATGGAATGAATGTGAGCGTTGGGAGGTCCAGATACACTATCCCAATGGCATCCATTAAAGAATCTTTTAGGCCCAATAAATCTGATATCATTTGTGACCCAGATAATAATGAAATGATTATGTTAAGAGGGGAATGTTATCCAATCTTAAGGCTGCATGAACACTATAAAGTGAAAACGGATATAACACAATTATATAAGGGGATTCTTATCATGGCAGAGCATAACGAAAGAAGTCTTTGTATCTTTGCAGATCAACTATTGGGTCAGCAACAGGTGGTTGTAAAGGCGCTGCCAGGTTATATTAAAAGTCTTGGAAAGACGGGCGGTTTAGGTGGATGCACACTATTAGGAGATGGTAATATCAGCCTGATTCTTGATATTGAAGGTCTTATAAATAAGTAATATGGTTTTAGAAAGGGGCACAGTACATGGCTGAATCAACATTATATGAATTAATTGATGAGGAAGAAGATACGCAGAAGGATAGATTTCTTACCTTTGTATTGGGGGGAGAATGCTATGGTATGGAAATACAGTATGTTGCGGAGATCATTGGTATACAGTCTATTACCGAAGTACCAGAGCTTCCGGAATACATAAGAGGAATTATTAATTTAAGGGGCAAGATTATACCTGTGATGGATGTGAGGATAAGATTTAAAAAAGCATATAAGGCATACAATGACAGGACGTGTATCATTGTTATTGATATTAAAGATATATCGATTGGATTAATTGTAGACAGTGTATCAGAGGTATTATCAATACCAGAAAGCGAGATTGTTGATCCGCCTGATATAAATAAGGCAGGACATAGATATATTAAAGGTATTGGGAAAGTAAACAACGAAGTTAAGCTGATATTAGATTGTGATAAACTTCTTAATGAACAGGAATCAGATGATTTAACAAATAAACTATAGCAGGGGATGAAAATATGA
The DNA here is from genome assembly GCA_029239935.1 of Clostridia bacterium. The sequence continues at coordinate 7,025 of JARBTY010000156.1, forward strand.
GATGGTTTTATAATATGAAAATCGGAGCAAAGCTTATTACGAGTTTTTTGCTAGTCGCATTAATAGCGGGACTAGTTGGATTTGTTGGGGTTTATAATCTAAATAAGACAGATAAAAATTATTCTGAGTTATATACTAATTTCGGGATTGCATTAGGAGATATAGCAGAGGTTTCAATCTCGTATCAGCGCTCGAGGGTAGCCCTGAGAGAACTATTACTGGATAAAGAAGTAGCAAATAGGAATAATTATGAGGCTAAGATTGATGGATATGGTAAACAGATACAAGAGGCGTTAACTCGGTTTGAACAATCCTTACAAAC
>JARBTY010000157.1 GCA_029239935.1 Clostridia bacterium
GCAAGGCTGAGTTCCCTGCCATCATAGATATGGGTGAGTATGAGGCAGTCTTCACTTTTAACAATATCCTGAACTTGTATAATGGGTATGCTGCCTATACCGACATTTTCTGCCAACGTATTTCTGATTTTTTTCCAGCCTTTGTCGTTGGCAACTTCCGATACAATATAATACCTTTCCTCCTCCTCAAATTCACAGAGCTTGCTTTCTAGGCTCAAATCATAATCTAAATAACTTCGTATAAAAGAAGCATCTCTTTCTGTCTCTCTTATAACGGCTAACTTTTTAAAATCTCCGTCATATTTTTCATATAATCTCTGCCATATCTTAAATCCTAAATAATAAGGATTGAGACTGCCTGGTCTTTGACAAATCACATTGTTATGAACCTTATAAAATTCCAGCTGCATACTCTGACTAAGTTCTAGCTTATTTAATAGATTATAATGCCAAAACGTAGCCCAGCCTTCATTCATAATTTTTGTTTCTATCTGAGGCAAAAAATATCTGCTTTCTTCCATAACGATATGCACAATATCTTTTTGCCAATCCTCCAGCCGCCCATACCGCATCAAAAAATCAAGAACATTTTCGTAAGGATATTCTATTTTTTTACTTTGAAAATCATAATTCATCTTACAAAAAGCACCGCAATGCAGTTTGATAGAATGGGCAGCATCCAATATTTTTTCTACCTGCTCATAACCTATACTTGGATCTGCAATATAGGTTCTTATTCTGGCTGCATGATTTTTAAAGCGTTCAAGGGTTAAATCTGCGTTGGTATACTCTTTAAAGAGCCTATTATGCTTAAAAAAATCATTATGGCCATAAACATGGGCTATTGTCAAAATCTGAAGCAACAATGTGTTATCCTTCATCAGATAAGCAATACAAGGGTTTGAATTGATGACCATCTCATAAGGCAGTCCTGACAAATTATATTTGTAAGTGGTTCTGAGCTTTTCATAGCTTTTGCCATAACTCCAATGGGGATAGTGAGCCGGCATGCCCACATAAGCTTCATAACATAACATATCCTCAAAACTTATAATCTCGAATTCCTGCGGGTAATACTCAAGGCCAATTTCCTTTGCCAAACTCTCTATTTTTTCATTATAGCTTTCGAGGTCTTTCAGCGTGTAGTTCATGCTTCTTTTTCACCCCCTGCCGTCAGTTTTTCTACCTTTAGCATATCGACAAATGCTTCCCATACGTCTTCTCTCTTTAATATTTTTACAATTGTAAAATTGGGTTTGATAATCCCTTCTAAACATCTGTTCATAATGGTACTTGTATAGGTACTTGTTTTGATTTCACCATATCCAAACAAGTTGCAAACCTCACAAAGCTTATTGGCAAGTTCTACGGCTTTATCGTTATCTTCTCCCCAGTTATCCCCATCACTGCAATGGAACGCATAGATATTCCAGTTGCTTGGATGAAATCTTTCTTCAATGATGTCTAAAGCCTTTTGATAGCCGCTGCTAATATAGGTTCCTCCACTTTCTCCCCTATGAAAAAAGTCATTTTCGCTGACCTCTTTAGCCACTGTCGTATGGGCGATAAAAACAATCTCGACATTGATATATTTTATAATTAGAAACTGATAAAGCAAAAAATAAAAGCTCCGTGCCAAATATTTTTTTGTCTGTCCCATAGAGCCCGACGTATCCATAATGCAGAGCACTACTGCATTAGAATCTCTTTTTAATTTAGGTTTTTTATAAAAGTATTTAAGGTCATCCTGGTGAAATGGAATTCTTCCTTCTTTTCCATCTTGCAGCCCCAGTTCTTCTCTTGTATGTTCCTCACGTTTTTGTCTCTTTATCTTTTCCATCACTGTATGTTTTTTAGATAACCTACTCCTTGCACCTTTATCTCTTACCCCAGAACGTTTGGCTCCATATTGAACTTCTATTTCATTGAATTTTTTATGCTGCAGATACGGTAGATTAAGATCTTCAAACAAAAAGTTGATGGCTTCTTCTATCGTGATTTCTGTTTCATAAATATCTTCACCTTCCTCATTGCCAGCCCCGTCATCTCCCCCTTCTTTTGAATAGTCGCCTTTGGAAATCTTTTTCCCCTTTTCTTCTTCGCCGCTCCCAGCCACTACAGACTTCTGATTTTTTCCATATTTGAAATAATACTCCTTCAAACCTTTTATAGGAATTTTTATTTTTTTATTTTTGCTTTTTCCAATAATACTCTCTTCTGAAATAATACTTCCTATATTATCTTTAATACTCTTTTCCACTAACTCTTTATGCCGCCTTCTGTCCTCCACACTCCGATCTCTGCTATTAGGCTGAAATTCTTTGAAAATAGTTCCCATCAGATTCCCCCTAGTCCTTCCAAAGGTTGTTGGCAGCATATTTGAGAATCACATTGCAGCAATGATCGCAGTAGCCATTGTTTTTCATTTCTTCAACCATGGCGTCATACTTTACATTTTGCTCTCTGTCTCTGACTTTATTTTGTGTAATGATTCTTGATAGCTCTCTTACAGAAGAGGTCAGCTTTTTCTCGATAGCCTCTTTAAGGGGCTCATATGCAGCATACTCAACTTTACCGCCGTTCCTTATAATGGAGAACATATAGGAGGTTACATCCTGCCTAAAGCCTTTAGCTCCAGCTTGGGTAATCCCTAACTGCTCTTCTATTGAACGCATAAATTCTTCATCTGGATTCAGGTCTTCTCCTGTATTAGCATCTTTAAGCTTTGTTTTATTAGCATAAGCCTCTGCATGGTCAAGGTAATTGTTAAACAAATCCTCTGCCTGTTCTTTGTAGCCATGTATAAAAGCCTTTGTCACTTCACTTTCCAGCATTTTATGATATTCCTTTTTGATGGTATCTTGTAAAAAAGCCAAATACCTCTTTTTGCCCTCTTCAGATACAGTCATTTCTCTGACCTCTCTTGCAAGTACATCCATCAGTCCAATAGGCGTGATACAGTTACAATCCGATTCTGAAAGGGCTGTATCAACAGCTTTTGATATGAACCTTGTAGATAACCCTGTCATCCCTTCTCTTTCGGCCTCTTCCTTAAGTTCTAGAATATCTATACGTTTAGTTGTGCCTTTTTCTATAATTTCTTCTCCATTATAGATCTTTAGTTTGGTCAGAGGATCTACTTTAGCTGAAGGTGTAAGTCTTGATAAGATGGCAAACATGGCCGCTATCTCCAGAGTGTGGGGTGCCATATGAGACTTAAAATTTGAATTTCTTAGCATCTTTTCATAAATTTTAATTTCTTGATTGAGTTCCATGCAATAGGGTACCTCTACTTTAACGATACGGTCAAGTATTGCTTCATTAGTATGGTCTGATTTAAATTTGTTCCATTCAGCCTCATTAGAATGAGCCAAAATAACACCATCAAAATAAATCATCGCATTTTTCCCAGGAGAGGGAATACTCTTTTCCTGTGTGGCCGTGATCATAGTATGTAGATACTCTACATCATTTTTAAAGACTTCAATAAATTCTACAAGTCCTCTGTTCCCTGCATTAAAGGCACCATTTAAAGAAAGTACTCTTGGGTCATCTTCTGGATAAAGATCCATTTTCGAAATATCAATGGAGCCGACTAAAACGGATGTGTCCTGATTGTTAGGATCAACTGGTGGCACTACCCCTATACCCTTTCTAGAACGCATCGAAAAATCTGTTTGAGTAACAGGGAATCTTTCATATTCTCCTTTGAATTCATTCATAAGTCTATATCTGCAAACAGGGCATAAATCTCCTTCAATTCTAATATCTAAAGCTTCCTCTATCGGTCTTCTCAGATGTTTTGGAATGAGATGTAAAGGCTCTTCTCTCATAGGGCATCCTTCTAATGCATAGATAGGCGGACTCTCTTCAAGCAATCTTTTTATCGCATCAATAATAGATGATTTTCCGGCTCCCACAGGCCCCACTAAATAGAGCACCTGCCTAGCTTCCTCTCCCTTCATCGCTGCTGAATAAAAATACCTTACAATCTTCATCAGTGTATGGTCTATGCCATAAAAATCCTGTTTGAAAAAGTTGTACCTTTTAATAATATCCCTTCCGTAAATCCTCATAAGTCTTGCATCTTCTTCTGTTTTAATGATTTCTATCCCTGCTTTGACAAGCAAGTGATACATACGCTCATGTGCCAGCTGGCTCACATGCCTATCCTCATTCAAAATATCTAAATAGTCAAGAAAAGTTCCTGTAAACTTATCGACTTTTCTTTCTTTCCTGTCTTCTAAGATTAGCTTAGAAAAATCCATCATATATTTCTCACTCCCTTGCGAAGGCTGACTCTCTCTTTAAAAATATATGGCAGATTTTATGAATACATGATAATTTTTTAGTTAATCAGTATTTATTTGTATATTACGTTGCGGAAAGTACAAAATATTAATATTGCTAAGAAAGAAGGTGAAGCTTCATGCATCTCAATCCGTATTATGCTGCATTACTTGACTTTTATGAAGACGAAGAGGATATGTGTGATCAGTTGGGTATCCGCTTAACGGATATTTATACAGATGAAGATTGGATCTAAAAAGCAGCAGCAGGGAACTCCCCTACTGCTGCTTTTCGTAATAAATCTCTGCATACTTACCGATATCTTCAAGCTTATAAAATTTATCACCGTTTAGGTCCTCAATCACCCCTAATTTTGAGAGCGGTACCTTTTTAAAAAGAATACTCATATATTTTTTGGGAAGGTAAAGTTCCTCATCGAACTGTGCAGCTGCAATACTGTACTTCATAAAAACAGGTATTTCCTTTTCATCTTCTATTTCTTCTATCCCCTCTAAAAAATCCTCGCTTTTAAAAATCTTTTTCATATAGTCTGCTAATTGCTTTTGACTTGTTATACGATAATCTTCTTTGCCACTTTTACTCACCTGTTCCATGTCAACATCAATATATAATACGCCTTTGATCCTAGGATAAACCGAAAGAATTTCTTTATAAAACAGTCCTAGCTTATTTTGAGCATCCTGCAAAGTATACGTATGATCCACTCTTGAAAAATGTGAAATAGCTAGAGAAGAAATCATCATAGGTTTTGTCTTTTGAAAACTTTTATACCAAAAATCTACAGCCTCCTCATGGTCAGCAGTATACCTCATGCCATTTTTGTATTGGGGTATATAAATGTTAATACCTGCCCAATCTACAAACTCATCCCCAGGATAATAGAGCGGCATATCATACAGCCTGCTGTCATCAATACTCCATACTACCACCGCTTGGTCCAGATACTTTTTGACAACTTCATAAGCTCTTTGGTAGGTCTCTTTATATGCAATAGAATCTGTCAAGCGGCCCGAAAGCGGAAAAAGCTCTATAAAAATAGGCACATTATAAGAAGCCTTGATATCCGAAATCATACGGTATAAAGGCGATAGATCAAAATCCTTTCCTAAAAGCAGTTTAATGTAGGGTACTTTACGCTGTGCCATACATTTTAATATTTCCTGTGAAGACAGACCTTCTTCCAGCGTATACTGAAATACTTTGAAGGTCTGAGTATGTCCTGTAATTTCCTCAAAGGTTAAAATGTCTTTATTGATATCTTTATTTTTTTCAACATAGGCACCTAAATAAATGCCGCTAAACGGCTCATATTTCCCAAGCTTTGTATCTTCTCTAACATAAAGCTCCATATCGATATCTCTTTTACTGACCTCGTTAAGACTGACTGTCTGATCATCATAAATATGTTTTTGACTACAGCCTCCAAAGCCCATTACAGTACCTATTAACATCAAAAAAATAATCCCTATTGAGATAGTTTTCTTCATTAAAATCACCTCATAAGAATTATTGTCCATTTTTTATACTTTTATACTTGATTTTACTAGCTCCTTACTGATTTAAATACTTCTCTAATGTCTTTAAGTAATTAACGTACACCCCTCCCTCAATAGGAATAAGGTATTTTTTATCAAACAAAGCGTATCCAATGGATTTTTTGCCTCCCTGTACAGCATTTTCGTAATACTGATCCAGTGTGCCTATATCAATAAAAAAGTATTCTTCATATTTTTTAAAATGAACTACTAAAAAAGCTTCACCGCCTTGTCTCTTAAAATCTTTCATAAACTCTATCTGGTGTTTATGTATATTATTGATGGGCAAAAAATTTTTTGATGTCTCTTTGGCATCAAAACAAACCGCTACCCCTTGGATCACCCCAATATAATCTACCGTGCTTTTTTGTTCAAAATAAGCAAGCGTAATGACTCTTTTTTCTTTATCAATCGTAATGGGTTTAATAGGCGTTGGCACCTTTTGTACGATCCCAAGATTTTTTTGTCTATAAAGATCATTTGTTACATTGATCATTTCTTCAAGTTCATTGCCTCTTAGTCCTCTTGTATTCCAATAACCCATTATTTTTTCCTCTTTTCTTGATTTTTTGTAAAATATTGGTTAATATTAGATTAGATATAATTTTCCAAAATATAGGAGGTATTCATGCTTAATTATTTTATTTTTTTCATGCGATGCGCTCAGCAAAAATTTAAATTTTTCATATGGCCTCTTCATAAAAAGGCGGCTTTTCTTGAAAAAAACAAGCTCTACTTTTGGGCCGGTATACTTTATATGGAGCTGAAAGATTATAATAAGGCTGCTGTTTGTTTTGAAGAGGCCCATGCTTATCCTCACCTTATTCTAGTCTACCAAAAATTAGGATTATATTCAAAGGCTATTGAACTTGCAGATGAAAAGAAATACTATAAAAAAGGGGCATTACTCTGTGAAAAAATTCAAAATTATAAAAAGGCTGCTTATTTTTATGCCTATTTTAAACCCTTATATGCTGCCAGACTTTACAAAAATGAGCAATTTTTTTATGAAGCGGCCCAATGTTACCTAAAAGTCTACCAACTCTCAAGCGCACTGGAGTGCTTTAATAACTGTCAAATACCTGCTCAAAAGAAAGAAGGTCTCAAGCAGCTTGAAGAATTTGCAGTTGTACTTTATTTTACCAAACATTTTGAAGACGCTTTTAAACTATTCGTTAAGCTAGGTGACTATTACTCTGCCTTAGAGTGCTGCAAAAAACTAAATCTTGACGCACTTACTGAGCAAATCTACTTACTCATTGCTCATACAGAAGCTGAAAATAAAAATTACTTATTAGCAGCAAAATACATAGAACCCTTTGACAAAAATAAAGCCCTTATCTATTATTATCTTGGACAAGCCAAGACCGATGCTATCCGGCTTTTGCTTGAGCAAAGAAATTATGAAAAGGCTTTTAACTTATGTATTCACCATGAAGATTTAGATCTGGCTTATAAGCTTGCTAATACTTATAATATTCCTTGCTAATACTTATAATATTCCCATTACACCCTCTCTTTGCTCCGGCTGAAATACTCCCTATAGCCTAGGTAGCCTATATCGTTTGGAGCAACATCTTGCGTAATCTCTTCATCATGGCTGATACTGTTATAGAAGTCTTCAATTAAGTGATTGTTTCATCTATGCAAACAATCCTTCCATCTATAAGTGTGTATAATGTCTTGGTAAAAACCTCCATGGGGTTTCCATCAAATATTGCGATATCTGCATCTTTGCCTACTTCTAAACTTCCTACTCTATTTGATACCCCACAAATCTCAGCAGCATTAATTGTAATGGCTCTAAGTCCCTCTTTTATATCAAGACCTTTTTTTACTGCAAATCCTGCACATTTTGGAAGATATTGAATGGGGGTAACCGGATGATCTGTTGTAATCGCTATTTTTATACCAGCAGCATTTAAAATACCAGCTGTTTTAAAATCTACATTTTGAGTCTCTATTTTATTCCGAGAAGTTAACGCCGAACCTACAATAGCCGCAAAACCAGAAGCAGCTATATTTTCTGCTATGAGATGACCTTCACTGCAGTGGTCCAGTGTCATGAGAACATCAAATGTTTTAGCAATACGAATAGCTGTCAGTACATCATCTGCTCTGTGTACATGTGCCTTAAGAGGAATTTTTTTCTCTAGTACTGGCATCCATGCTTCCTGTCTGAAATCCTCTGTAAATTCTTCTCTCTTAGAGTGTGCTGCTTCTTTCCTTTTTTTATAAAAGACTGCATTAAAAAGAGCTTCTCTTAATAATGCTGCTGTTGCCATTCTGGTAGACGGCATCTTTTTTTGCTGATTATATGTTTGTTTGGGGTTTTCTCCAAAACTAACTTTCATTGCAGCTGGCTCTAAAATCACTAAGTTGTCTATTGTTCGCCCCTTAGTCTTCATAAAAACAAACTGACCTCCTACAACGTTAGAGCTTCCAGGCCCTACCATAACTGAGGTAATCCCTGCTCTAACTGCATCATCAAACGCTGCATCCATGGGGTTGATTGCATCAATAGCTTTTAAATAAGGTGTGATAGGATTTGTCATTTCATTACAATCATCTCCTTCAAAACCTTTTTTCTCTTCTGTAATACCTACATGGCAATGCGCTTCTATTATGCCAGGCATGACCCATCCACCAAGTGCATCAATAACTTGCATCCCATCTTTTTCTTCGATATGTTCCGCAACTTCTAATATCTTTTTATCTTTGATAAGGATACATCCCTTTTCGTAATCAATACCTGCCATTGTGAGTATCCTGCCATTTTTAATAAGTATCATTTATGGCTCTCCTTATATCTACTTTATTTTAACTATGATATTATCTCATCTTATATTGTCCTTTATTCAGTTTATCATTTTAGTCAAAAATAGACTAAAGCTATTTTTTTAAAATAACTTCAGTCTATAATAAGGCTTCACCCCTACATATTTGAGAATAGCTATGGGGCGCTGGGACTGTAAATACCCTATTTTGCAAATAAGCAAATGGACCTTTACACAGCTCAAATTTGATTTTATAG
>JARBTY010000158.1 GCA_029239935.1 Clostridia bacterium
TGGGATATTACCATTCATAGCATATTCAACAGCTCGTGGATGAATCACCTTTGCGCCGCTGTCGGCCATCTGAAAGACTTCGTTATAACTCATCTGTGGAATAATCTTAGCTTTTTCACAGACTCTGGGATCTGCTGTCATAATGCCATCTACATCTGTATAAATCTCAATGCGAGAGGCTTTAAGTGCCATACCTAGTATAGACGCTGTCGTATCACTGCCCCCTCTTCCTAAAGTTGTGACCTCACCCTGTTCTGTAACACCTTGAAAGCCTGCAATGACTGGAATAATACCTTGATTCAGACAATGCATAATACCTTCTGGCTGAGTATACAATAAGTCGGCATCTTTATAATGGGCATCTGTAATAATACCTGCCTGTGCCCCTGTCAAAGCTCTTGACCTATATCCTTTCTTATTTAAAAGCGAGGCCATTACCACTGCAGATATGATTTCACCACAAGAGAGCAGTAAATCATATTCACGATCCGCTATACTCTCCACACAACTATTTATAAATTCAATAAGGGTATCTGTCGCATAAGGGGAGCCTTTACGGCCAATGGCAGACACAACCACTATGGGTGATTCACCATTCTTAATAACCTCTATAATCTTATCTAGAACACGTTCACGGCTCTCAGCGGTAGCAACAGACGTTCCACCAAATTTTTGAATGACTCTATTCATACATCATGTCCTTTCAAATTTTGCTTTCTCAATATATATATTAAAAGGCTCAAAAAAGTAGAATATGTCTACTTTTTTATATAGGCCTCTAATGCTTTAGCTAGCTGATCTGGACAAGAGGTTCCTTTACCCCTGCAATCGATACCTCTGAATTTATCAACGACTTCTTCAACTTTTAGCCCCTTAACGAGCGTTGAGATGCCTAATGCATTGCCAGGACATCCTCTTACAAATTCAACATTTTTAATAATACCTTCTTCAATTTCAAAATAAATTTCTGGAGAACAAACTCCCTGTGTTTTATATTTTTCCATTTTTAGCTCCTCGTTTCAAAAAATAAAGGATATGCATCATATCCTCTAAATAGTATAACATATTTAATCTGATCTGAAAAACTCATTCAAATAGACTATAACAACGAAATGGTCCTCACTTCATGTTATAGTCTATTTTTAAATACTCTCTGTAATCACTAGTACAAATGACATGCAACAAAATGTTGAGGTTCTACTTCTTTCCACTGTGGTTTTTTGCCTTTACAAATATCCATAGCTTTAGGACATCTGCCATAGAATGGGCAGATAGGTGGGGGATCAATAGGACTTGGAACTTCGCCTTCCACTATAATCCTTTTACGGCTTTGCTCAACACTTGGATCTGGTATAGGCACAGCTGAAAGCAGTACCTCAGTGTAAGGATGAAGAGGGTTCATACTCAAGGTATCACTTTCAGCAAGCTCTACCATATTGCCAAGATACATTACTAGTATTCTATCTGAAATATATCTTACCATAGATAAGTCATGGGCAATAAATAGGTAGGTAAGCCCTAATCTATCTTGTAATTCCTTCATCAAGTTGACAATTTGTGCTTGAATGGACACATCCAGTGCAGATATAGGTTCGTCGCAGACGATAAAATCTGGTTCTACTGCAAGTGCTCTCGCTATACCAATACGCTGTCTTTGTCCACCACTGAACTCATGGGCAAAACGGGATAAATGATCTTCATTTAATCCCACAAGTCTTAGAAGTTCTTTAATACGTGCTGTTCTTGCTTCACCTTTTACTAACTGATGGATATCTAGTGCTTCTCCTATAATATCAGCAACATTCATACGCGGATCTAAAGATGAATAAGGATCTTGAAAAATAATCTGCATTTTCTTACGAATATCTTTCATTTTATTTTTAGACAAATCATAAACTGACACATCGTCAAAAATGACCTTACCATCGGTTGGTTCATGAAGTCTAAGAATCGTTTTACCTATTGTTGATTTGCCGCACCCGCTTTCACCAACAAGCCCTAACGTTTCACCTTTATAAAGTTCAAAACTTACATTATCTACAGCCTTAAGCTGACGCCCTTGTATATTAAAATATTTCTTTAAATTTTCTACTTTAAGTAATGGTTTTTTATTTTCCACCGTTTACATTCCTCCTTAACCAATGACCTTTTGATTCTTCACTGGACACTTGGGGTGATTAAGCCAACATGCTGACATTTGAGTTTTTCCTGACTTCTCCATAGTTGGATTATGATTTTCACATATTTTCATGGCTTCATCACATCTTGCAAAAAAAGCACATCCAACAGGAGGTTTAAATAAATCTGGCGGTGTTCCTATGATTGTTTGTAAACTATCCTCTTTTGTCATATCCATCCGTGGAACGGCTCTAAGGAGTCCACGGGTATAAGGATGCGTCGGATTTTCAAAAATCTCTCTAACATCTCCTTGTTCTACAACTTGTCCGGCATACATGACGGCAACCTTATTACACATTTTAGCCACAACCCCTAAGTCATGAGTAATCAGTATAATAGACATATTAAGCTTTTTCTGAAGATCTTGTAAAAGTTCCAGTATTTGTGCCTGAATGGTCACATCAAGCGCTGTTGTAGGTTCATCAGCAATAAGTAGTTTTGGATTACATGCAAGGGCTAGGGCAATCATTACCCGTTGCCGCATCCCTCCTGAAAACTCATGTGGGTATTGATGGATTCTTTTGTGAGGTTCTGATACGGCCACGAGTCCGAGCATTTTTTCGGCTTCTTTAAGCGCCTCTTGTTTACTTATTTTTTTGTGTTCTACCAGCACTTCAGCTATCTGCTTACCGACCTTTTGAGTTGGATTAAGGCTTGTCATAGGATCTTGAAATATCATACTGATGGTATTGCCTCGTACAGACAGCATTTCTTTTTCTGTTTTCTTTAATAAATCTTTGCCTTCAAATAGAATAGACCCTTTTTTATATTCAGCTGGCGGTGTTTTTAAAAGCTGCATAATGGAATGAGCTGTTACGCTTTTGCCACAACCTGACTCACCAACTATTCCCAGACACTCCCCCTGCTCTACATCAAAGGTAACCCCTCTAACGGCTTGTACTTCTCCTGCATAGGTTCTAAAAGAAACATGCAGATCTTGTAATTCTAATAATTTACTCATATTAATGGCCTCCTATTTTCTAAGTTGTGGATCCAACGCATCTCTTAATCCATCTCCTAGCACATTAAATCCAAACATGGTTAAAGAGATAAGAAAGGCTGGGACAATAAGCTGATAAACTTGACCAGCAAGGGAACTGCCAATCGCATCATTTGCCATAGATCCCCAACTTGCCATAGGTGCCTGTACACCAAGACCTAAGAAGCTAAGGGTAGCTTCTGCAAAAATAGCCGTTGGAACAGAAAGCGTCATATTAACCAAAATAGGCCCCATGGTATTGGGAATAAGGTGTTTGCGAAGCTTCCATGCAGTACCTGCTCCTAGAGCGCTGGCTGCCTGCACATAGTCCTGTTCTTTCAGCTGCAGTACCTGTCCTCTTACAAGCCTTGCCATACTCATCCATCCAGTCATGGTCATCGCAAGAATAATAGGAAAAATCCCTTTGTTATCAAGTACGATACTAAGCATAATGACAATAAGCATGTAAGGAATACTGTAAAGTACTTCTGCTGCACGCATCATAAAATCATCTAATTTACCACCAACAAGGCCGGATATACCACCGTAAGCTGCACCGATAAAAAATTCAATCAAAGTTGCTACAATACCAATAGTAAGAGAAATTCTTGCGCCATGCCATGCTCTTGTCCATATATCACGACCAAGAGAATCGGTTCCAAACCAATGAACAAGACTAGGCGGGGTGTTTTTGTTGGCAAGGTCTTGTGCCTGATACGTAAACCCATTAAAATAGGGACCAAATACTGCCAAAAACCCTAACACAGTAATAATGGTAAGACCAACCATCGCCAACTTGTTTTGTTTAAGGCGTCTCCAGACATCTGCCCAAAAAGATAAACTAGGTCTATTAATGGTATCAGCTAAATCTTGATTTCGTTCAACCTTTTCAAATAAATCTTCTGTTAGAATAAGTTCTTTTTCCATCATTTTCATCCTTTCTCAATCTGTTCTTTGCGCCCAAAAAGCGCTTGTAAATTTAAGAGCATCTTATTTTTTTTGTTTTTTTGAGATCCAGAAAGCTTGATTCGTGGGTCAATCACAACATAAAGAATATCCACTACAAAATTTACAAAGATTAAGATAGTACTGTAAAATACCGCTGTACCTAAAATAACAGGGTAATCCCTATTCGAAATAGATTGGATAAAATATTTACCAAGTCCAGGAATTCTAAAAATCTTTTCCACGATAAAACTGCCGACAACTAAGTTTGCAAGTGTTGTTCCAATAACTGTTGTTACAGGAATAAGGGAGTTTCTTAAGGCATGTCGTCTGATGACCTTGCCCATAGAAAGCCCTTTGGCTTTAGCTGTTTTGATATAATCCTGTCCCATGACTTCAATCATACTGGAGCGCATCATCCTTGCAATATACGCCAGTGGCATCAAGCTTAGCGCGATACCAGGAAGAATATAATTAGGCAGACCATCCCAGCCAGAAGTCGGAAGCAGCTTTAGCTTGACTGCAAATATTTGAATCATAAAGGTTGCCATAATAAAGCTGGGGACAGAAATTCCTATAATAGCAATAATCATACATAAATAATCAGGCCACTTATTACGTTTTAAGGCTGCAAGCATCCCTAATAAAATCCCTGCAATACTGGCACAAGAAAGTGCAATCACTCCAAGCTGTAATGAAACTGGGAAATTATCCTCTATATAATCGTTAACGTCACGGGATTTGTTCTTAATGGATGGACCTAGATCCAACTGAGCCAAATTTTTAAGATAAAGTCCGTATTGCTCAATTAAAGGTTTATCTAAATTGTAATGCTTCATTAAATTGTTATAGACTGCTGGAGGCATTTTACCTTCTTTTGCAAAAGGATCTCCAGGAATAGCATGCATTATGAGAAAAGTAATCGTTACCACTGCCCATAAAGTTACAAATGCCATCGCAAGTCTTTTAAAAATATATCTGATCACCTGATCACCTTCCTCTAAGTTATCTATAAACTTTAATAGAGCCCCATAAAAATGAGGCATCTATCAAAGTTTTATTTAATTATTGTAAATCTGCATAAATAAGGCTAATCTCACGGTTAACTGGTTTAAAGGTACCCGTTAAATTAGGTTTAACTGTCATAGGTCTTGTGTAGTAGTAGATTGGTAAAACAGGAAGGTTTTCCATAAACATTTTTTCTGATGCATGAAGGTATTCCATACGTTTAGCTACATCAAATTCTGAAGCTGCTTTTTTGATCAGTTCATCATATTCTGGGCTGGTCCAACCTGTATCATTTTGTGTACTCCAAGAAGTAAACATATCTAAGAAAGTGTTAGGATCTACATAGTCGCCGATCCAGCCAGCTCTTGACACCTCATAGTCTAATTGGTGTTCTCTGTCAATTTTTACCTGGAATTCTACATTTTCAAGCTGAACATCTACCCCAAGATCTGCCCACATTGCCTGAATAGCTTCAGCAATCTTTTTATGAGCTTCACTTGTATTGTAAAGGATAGAAAAGCTTAATGAGTCCATGCCTTCTTCTTTAAGTCCTTCTGCAAGAAGTGTTTTAGCTTCTTCTAAGTTTTCAGTAAAGTAATCTCCGCCATTTTCTCTGAAGTCTCCTTCAGCATCAGCTACACCGCCTGGTACAATCGCATAGGCTGGCATCTGTCCACCTTGAACGACTTCATCAATAAGTGTCTGACGGTCAATAGCCATACTAAGTGCTTTACGAACTTTTAAGTTGTTAAAAGGTTGCTTAGTCGTATTAAAACGATAGAAATATGTTGCAAGCTCTGTTGGGATAACAAGTTCTGGATTATTTTCTGCTTTTAGTTTACCAAGTACATCTGGAGGTAAGTTATAATCGACTTGGATTTCATTGTTTTCATACATCTGCCAATCCGTATTTAAATCTTCTGAGATAATAAAGTTAATGCCAGAAAGTTTTACAGCATCTTTATTATAATAATTTTCATTTTTTACTACTTTAACGCTTTGATCGTGGTTCCACTCAGTAATTGAGAAAGGTCCATTGGATACATGTGTTGCACCATCCAGTGCCCACTCAGGATTTTCAGCTTCCACTTTTGCATTAACTGGATAATAAGTATAGAATGCACATAATTCTGTGAAGTAAGGAACTGGTTGGTTAAGTTGTACAACAAGTGTCTTATCATCAGTAGCTTTTACCCCTACTGCATCCTCTAGTGCTTTAAGTTCTTCTTCTGAAACAGCACTTACATCAGCACTGTTAAATGCTTCACCGCCTACTAAATAATAAAGCTGAAAAGCATATTCAGAAGCTGTGTTTGGGTTAAGTGCGTGTTTCCATGCAAATTCGAAGTCACCGGCAACTACTGGATCACCATTTGACCATTTTATGTCATCGCGAAGCGTAAAAGTATAAGTTAATTTGTCATCGCTTAACTCAAACTTTTCTGCCATCCCGGGAACGATTTCTTCTTCTTGATTTCTTTTCATAAGACCCTCAAAGATATGGTCCAAAATAACTGACTCATGAGTGCCTTGTGATAAAGCTGGATGAAGTGAACCAGGCTCACCACCAGATACAAGACTTGCAATTTTTTCTGTTGTACTGCCGCCTTCCACAGCACCTTCAGTGCTATTCTCAGTACCTTTTTCCGGACTTGTAGTGCCGTTACCGCTGCCACAACCAACTAATGAAGTTGCTGCAAGAACAACACCAAGAGCAAGGGCAAATAATTTTCTTTTCATTTTTTAACTCCTCCTTTTATTTTTTTTTCTTTCAGTATACTTATCAGTTATATAGTATTGTTTCTTCCTATGAGTCAACCGTATAATATGATTTAATCTGGATTTACTCATTCAAAATAGTTTACATAAAAATCAACACTATTTATATGTCTCATTCCTGCAGTACTAAATGAAAAAAAATGAATTAAACACCGAAAAAATAAGAAAATATTATAAAAATCTACTCTTTTATGAATTACAATAGCCTTACATAACCGATCATATATAAAGTTATATTACACTTTTTTATCTAAAAACTCAACATAATTTAACTAACTTTTAATATTATCCAGTAATTCAAAAGAATTTTTTTCTAAAAGAGCCATCAAAAAACTAAAAATCA
>JARBTY010000159.1 GCA_029239935.1 Clostridia bacterium
TTATTTTTAATATCAATATCTAATTTTAAAATGATATTAAATGAAGGGTGATATAAAGTGTATTGTAATTGGCGGTGGGTTGGTTATAATAATAAATAGAGTAGGAACTATAAAACGTTATGGGGTGATAAAATTGATACAGTATAACCATAATGGTAAACCTTTGTCTGAGGCAGTTGCGGATGATATAACGCATACGATCATTATTGACAAGGGGTTAAAACCAGGAGATAGAATTCCGTCCGAGGCGGAGCTTTTAGAATTCTATGATGTTTCAAGAAGTACGATAAGAGAGGCTATCAAGATTTTGACTTCAAGAAATATTGTGGAAGTTAAAAGAGGTATAGGTACATTTGTTGCTGAAAAACAAACTATTGGTGATGATTTGTTAGGATTCAAACTGTATAAAAATAACTATACCTTAGGCAGAGATATTTTTGCGCTGCGTTACATGATTGAACCAGGTATTGCAAAAATGGCAGCACTCAATAGAGATGAGGAGGACGTTAAGGAGATCGAAAGATTATGCAAGGATGTAGAAAAACTTATCAGCAGTGGATTTCCGCATTTAGAGAAAGATAGGGAATTTCACTCAGCTATTTCTAGTGCTAGCAAGAATTTAGTCATATCAAAGCTTATACCGATTATTAATGAATCTATTGAAGTATTTATAGAGAATACAAATAATTCATTGAAACAAGAAACGATAAAAACCCATCGAAAAATAGTAGAAGCAATTAAAAGCTGCGATGGAGAAGCGGCATACAGAGCAATGGAAGAGCACTTAAAAGTTAATCTTGAAGATATGACATCAAAATATGAGAGCAGTAATGATAATAACAAATAGTATACAATAAGCTGTAAACTTATCAAAGTTTGGGGCTTTTTTTGTGCAAAAAAATAATATGGAAAAGATATAGCCAAAATAATCACGGATAACTATTGACAAATTAGTAAGTATATTGTAATCTAATGATAGGACAGACGTCAGACGTCTTACTAGCAAAACGTTTGTTGTCTAAATTACATACTACTCTGGAGGGATTTAGATGAAAAAATTAGCATCATTATTAGTTGTGGCATCAATGTTAACGGGGGTATTGGTGGGCTGCGGAAGCGGCAATAATACACCAGTTAAGAGTGCAGAAGTGACATCAAAAGCTGGGGACACGGAGGTAGCAGCGGGTGTGGAACCTATTGTTTTAAAGGCTGCCCATGCAATTAGTGAACAAACAAGTTACCATAAGGGTATGGAAAAATTTAAAGAAGAAGTAGAAAAACGTACAGAAGGAAAGATTAAGATTGAATTATATCCTAATGGACAACTGGGAAATGAAAGAGATGCGGTAGAAGGTATGCAGCTGGGAACAATAGATATTACCCTTGTTGCAGCAGCAGTACTAACCTCTTTTGCACCTGATATGGCAGTACTTGATTATCCATTTGCATTTGATGATGCAGCACATGCAAGAAGATTTATGGCAAGCAGTGCAGGGGATAAATTCAAAGAACAATTAAAAGCGCAGCAGTTCAATGTATTAGGTTATTTTGAAAATGGTTTTAGAAATGTTTATTCAGTAAAACCTATTCGATCGATTGAAGATTTTAAAGGTGTAAAGATCAGAACGATGGAAAATGAAATACATATGGCAGCATTTAATAAGCTTGGGGCCATTGCAACACCGATGGCTTCAGGTGAAGTATTTGCAGGTCTTCAACAAAAGACGATTGATGCGGCTGAAAATGCCTCAGAGGATGTTATTACCCGTAGTTTTCATGAAGTGGTAACAAGTCTGACAAGAACGGGACATGTGTATGGGTTCTTAGGACTTGGAATCTCTGATATGGCTCTTGCAAAAATCCCAGCTGATTTAGTACCAGCTATTGAAGAAGCTGGTAAGATTGCTTCAGAATATCAAGCGGAACTTATTACTCAAAGTAATACAGATGCTGAAAGAGACTTGCCGGGGTATGGCGTAGAAGTTTATGATATTGACAGAGAAGCATTAGCTAAGGCGACGCAGGAAGAAATCAAAAGCAAGTTTAGCTTTAACAAAGCTGTATTTGCAGAAATTGAAAATACCAGACAATAATTTTATATCAATTTTGAAGGTGGGTATATCATGTGGAAAAAGCTTGAAAAAATAGAAGAAGTGATTATTGTTATACCATTTATCGTCATGATTATTTCGGCTTTCTTACAAGTTGTTAATAGAAATATTATTAAGGCTAGTATAGGATGGTATGAGGAATTAGCGAGATATTGTATGATTTATATGGTTATATTTGCAACAGAAATTGGTTTAAGAGATGGTACTCAAATTGCAGTTGAAGCTGTTTATGCCAAAGCTAAAGGTATAGCAAAAACCATATTAACCATTATCATTAAGACAGTTGTTATTGTTTTTTCGGGGGTTGCAGGATTTTATTCAGTTCAGCTAGTACTTAATCAGGTGGTATCTAGACAAACTTCACCAGGCCTAAGAGTACCTATGTATATACCCACTTTAGGCATGACATGCGGGCTCTTGTTAATAGCAGTAGTACAGCTTATTCGTCTGATTAGCTATATAAGAGACTTAAAACAACTTGAGGAGGTGAAGCCGTTATGATAGGGTTTTTATTATTTGGGACTATGGCAATACTCCTTATTTTGGGTGTGCCAATAGCTGTATGCCTGGGTGCGGCAACACTTTTAACAGTTGCTGCTCTGGATGTTCCGATGGTTGTAGTGTCTCAGAGAATGTTCACTGCACTAGATTCTTTTTCGATTATGGCTATTCCGTTTTTTGTGCTTGCAGGTAATCTGATGACAGAAGGCGGGATATCTAAAAAACTAGTTAGTTTCTGCAATTCTATCGTAGGGAATATACGCGGCGGCATGGCTATCGTAGGGATTATAGCCTGTGCATTTTTTGCAGCATTATCAGGGTCAGGCCCTGCGACAGTTATTGCAATTGGGTCTATGGTTTATCCAGAGATGGTTAAGCTGGGTTATCCGAAGGGAAGAGCTGCGGGCTTACTTGCAGTTTCGGGAGGTCTAGGACCTATTATACCTCCAAGTATTGTTATGGTGGTCTATGGGACGATAACCAATACGTCTATCAGTGATTTGTTTAAATCCGGTATGGTTTGTGGCATACTTATAGCAATAGCCATTATTATCGCTGCAATATTCTTAGCTTATAAGGAAAAATGGCCTGTTGCAGAGGGGAAAATTTCTATAAAAGCTATCTGTCAATCATTTTTTGTAGCCTTACCTGCACTGATGCTGCCAGTCATTATCTTAGGGGGTATTTATTCAGGGATATTTACACCAACAGAAGCTGCCGCGATTTCCGTAGTGTATGCACTGGCAGTGGGACTATATGTATATAGAGAAATTAAAATATCGGATTTATGGAGAATACTTGTAAGTTCTGCAAAAAGCAGTGCAATGATCTTATTTATTATTGCGACATCTACTGCATTTGCCTGGTTATTTTCTTATTCAGGGATTTCTACAGCATTAGTGGAGTTTATCATTGGACTTAACTTATCAAAAATGTTATTTGTCCTTGTTGTATCTGGTGTTTTGTTAGTTTTTGGATTTTTCTTGGAGGGGCTTGCAACCGTGGTGCTTTTGGTGCCTGTGCTTTTCCCTATAGCACAAACTTTTGGGATCAATCCCATTCATTTTGGAATGATTGTTGTTATTGCCAATGTACTTGGAACGATGACACCTCCTGTAGCGGTTAATATCTTTGCGTCAGCAACAGTATCTAAGCTGCCTATGGGTGAAATTGTTAAAGGGCAGCTGCCTTTCTTCATTACAATGATTTTGGTATTCTTTTTGATTGTACTTATACCAGGTATTTCTTTAATGATGATTTAGTAATATAAAAAATAATTAATGATTCACAATAGTAAATGAAAGTTTTCACAAAAAAACAAACAAAGAGATGGGAGAACAAAAAATGAATTTATTTGATATCAGTGGCAAAAAAGCAATTGTAACTGGTGGCGCCGGTGATCTCGGTACCAGTATGGTTGAAGGATTACTAGAAAATGGCTCAGAGGTTATTATCCTTGATAACTCCCCAAGACTAAGTGAAGTTGTAGATGGGTTTAAGGCCAGAGGATTTAAGGTACATGGTATCAGTGCAAATCTTGCAGACCGAGAAGGGTTAGAAAAATCATTTGAGAAGGCAATGACTATTTTCGGCGAACAATTAGATATTTTAGTGAATGCAGCTGGTATTCAAAGACGTTATAAAAGCGAAGAATTCCCTCCAGAAGAATGGGATTTAGTTATTAATATCAATATGACCGCATCTTTTAGACTTTGTCAATTGGCAGGAAAAGTTATGCTTAAACAAGGCTCAGGAAAAATTATTAATGTAGCATCAATGTTAAGCTTTTTTGGCGGATTTACTGTACCAGCGTATGCAGCGTCTAAAGGCGGGGTTGCACAGTTTACTAAGGCACTTTGTAATGAATGGGCTGATAAGGGAATCAATATCAATGCTATAGCACCCGGATACATGGACACTCAGATGAATGTTAATATTATTAATGACCCTACAAGAAATGATGAAATCTCAAAGCGTATTCCAGCTAAACGTTGGGGGACAGGACAAGATATGAAGGGCGTTGTTATATTTCTTGCATCACAAGCATCTGATTATTTAAATGGTGCTGTAATACCTGTTGATGGCGGATATTTAGTGAGATAGGACTTTAAGGAGGCAATATATGAGAAGTCAAGAAATACGTAAAATTGCACCAGAGATGGACCCACTCAAGATAGGAATGGGATGGAGCGTAGATGATTTAGCAAAACCTCAAGTTATGATAGAAAGTACATTTGGAGACAGTCATCCGGGGAGTGTGCACTTATTACAGTTTGTAGATACTGCAGCGCAGGCAGTGAATAGTGCTGGGGGTAAAGCTGCCCGCTATTTTACCACAGATATCTGTGACGGTATTGCCCAAGGACATGATGGCATTAACTATTCACTTGCATCAAGAGACACGATTGCAAATATGATTGAGATTCATGCAGGAGCAACACCTTTTGATGCAGCAGTATTTGTAGCAAGCTGCGATAAAGGAGTACCTGCTCACCTGATGGGGATTGGGAGAATAAATGTGCCATCTATTATGATTACAGGCGGAGTGATGGAGGCTGGGCCCAATCTTTTAACTTTGGAGCAGATAGGGACTTACAGTGCGATGAAGCATCGAGGAGAAATTA
This sequence comes from Clostridia bacterium, assembly GCA_029239935.1. The sequence continues at coordinate 5,237 of JARBTY010000159.1, forward strand.
CAGAGGAAGAGTTGACTTACTATAAACACAATGCTTGTCCGTCATGTGGGGCTTGTTCATTTATGGGAACAGCTGCTACCATGCAGGTTATGGCAGAAGCACTGGGGCTTATGCTGCCAGGAAGTTCACTGATGCCCGCTACATGTGAGGATTTAAAACTTGTCGCACATCAAGCAGGTACACAGGCTGTTAAGCTTGCAGAAATGGGCTTAAAACCAAGAGATATGGTGACGATGAAGTCTTTTGAAAATGCAATCATGGTCCATGCAGCTATTTCGGGATCAACCAATTCAATGCTTCATATACCGGCTATTGCTCATGAATTTGGTCTGGAGCTTGATGCCCAGATGTTTGATACGCTTCACCAAAATGCGCACTATCTATTAGATATTCGCCCAGCTGGTAAATGGCCGGCAGAGTATTTTTATTATGCAGGAGGCGTTCCGGCTATTATGGAAGAAATTAAGAGTATGCTTCATCTGGATGTGATGACGGTAACTGGTAAGACGCTGGGGGAAAACCTGGAAGATTTAAAGAAAAATGGTTTTTATGAAAAATGTAGCAGCTATCTTGAAAAAGTAGGGCTTAAGAGAATAGATGTTATTCGTCCATTTGAGAAACCGATTGGTAAAAATGGAACAGTAGCTATTTTGAAAGGAAATCTTGCGCCGGATGGTGCTGTAGTAAAGCACAGTGCAGTACCTAAAGAGATGCATAAGGCTGTTCTAAAAGCAAAACCTTTTGACTCTGAGGAAGAAGCGCTGGACGCAGTTCTTAAAAAAGTGATTCAACCAGGGGATGCAGTCATTATTAGATATGAAGGGCCAAAGGGCAGTGGGATGCCAGAAATGTTCTATACCACAGAGGCCATCTCATCAGATGAAGAACTAGGTACGCAGGTTGCACTGCTTACAGACGGCAGATTTTCAGGAGCCACTAAGGGGCCGGCAATAGGGCATATTTCACCGGAAGCTGCAGAAGGCGGACCTATTGCACTGGTTGAGGAAGATGACCTCATTGAAATAGACATAGAAAAGAGAATCCTTCAGATTGTTGGTGTTGGAGGGGTTCGTAAAACGGCAGAAGAAATTGAAGATGTTTTGTCGGAGCGTAAGGCGAACTGGCGGCCTAAGCAGGAAAAGTATACTTCAGGGGTACTAAATATCTTTGCGAAGCATGCTGTATCACCGATGAAGGGTGGCTACATGAAGTAGCTGGATGTTGAAGAGTTAAAAAATGATGAGGATTGTTTTATGACAGCAGCTTTTATGCTATAATAAAATCCAAAGATAGTGTAGGTGGTGTATAAACTCTTTTAAAGCGGGTAATACTTACACAAAGAACGTATGTTCGTGATTTGGATGATTATTAGAAAGGAAGGCTGATGGTTTTATGGAAGAAAAGATACTGGTTATTCTGAAGGATATACAGGGCAAAATAGGTTCTATGGAAAATAAAATGGATTCGATGGATAAGGATATCAAAGGCATAAAAGTGCAGTTGGATGAGCATGGAAAAGTCTTAAAAGCGCTGGAGCATGCAGTAGGGGTAAATAGTGCTAAGCAGGAAGCCATGGAACACGATATCGCCCATATTAAAGGAGATGTAACGGCTATCAGAAGTGACTTATCTTTTGTAGAGCAAGCTACAGCCAGAAACTGGAGTGACATAGCGCATTTGAAAGCTATTAAATAAATAAAAAATGAAAAGGATATACTGGCAGGGGGCAGCTGCTGGTATATCCTTTTTTACTATTTGCAAAATATATTTGATTATTATTTAGGGAATCTTCTTTGACAGCACATATATAGAAGTGAATAACCAGTAAAGGAGGTGAAAATATGGCAGTAACAGCAGAGGTAAAAGGTGTAAAAGTTGTTTTGAAGCTTGCAAAAGGTTAAAAGGTGTAAAAGTTGTTTTGAAGCTTGCAAAAGGTTCACAAACGATCTCTAACTGCAGCCAAGGTGCATCAGATGAAGCACTTTATGAAATCGGTGATGCAGTAGCTAGTTTGCAAGAGGAGGAAGTCACAAATCTTAGCAAAGTGGTGGAGACAATCCTTATAGCCGAGTAAGGCGATAGGACTAAATTTTTAGGAAAGGAGGGATACTTATGGCAGAGATTACAAAAAAATCACTGGTACTTACTTTTGGTACAGCAGGAAGTAAGGAAGTGAGTCTTACAATCAGCAAACCAGTCAGTGGTCTGACGGGATCTGAAGTAACAGCTGTTATGGACAGAATGATTGCAGCAAATGCTTATGGCGATGGAGATAAAGTTAATCAAAAGCTGGGAGCAAAATATGTTACTCAGCAGGTTGATGAAATTGTCTTAGCGTAAGGGGGATGGCCATGGAGGAGCTTTTGGGTCAGGTAGGTAATGTGGGTTTTCCGATTGCTTTGTCTATCTACCTTTTGGTTAGACTAG
>JARBTY010000160.1 GCA_029239935.1 Clostridia bacterium
TACACAAGAAGGCATGAAGATGCTTTCAAACTTTGTTCACAATGTTTGTGGATGCACAGGTGACTGGAAAATGGATTCTTTCGTAGAAACAAGCATTGCAACGCTTCGTGAAAAGATAGGTAACGGAAAAGTGCTATGTGCCCTATCAGGCGGAGTAGACTCTTCAGTAGCTGCTGTTATGCTCTCTAAAGCTATTGGTAAACAGCTTACATGTGTATTTGTAGACCATGGGTTACTTAGAAAAGATGAAGGTGATGAAGTAGAAGCGGTATTTGGTCCAGAAGGACACTATGACCTTAACTTTATCCGTGTTAATGCACAAGATAGATTTTATGAAAAATTAAAAGGTATCGAAGAGCCAGAAGCTAAAAGAAAAATCATTGGTGAAGAATTCATTCGTGTATTTGAAGAAGAAGCTAGGAAAATTGGCTCTGTTGATTTCTTAGTTCAAGGAACGATTTATCCAGACGTGATTGAAAGTGGGCTTGGTAAATCAGCAGTCATTAAATCACACCATAATGTAGGTGGACTTCCTGATTGTGTAGACTTTAAAGAAATCATTGAGCCATTACGTCTCTTATTTAAAGATGAGGTGCGCAGGGCAGGTTTAGAATTAGATATTCCAGAATACCTTGTATTTAGACAACCTTTCCCAGGTCCAGGTCTTGGCATTAGAATCATTGGTGATGTCACTCCAGAGAAAGTAAAAATTGTACAAGATGCAGACTTTATTTATCGCGAAGAAATCGCAAAAGCAGGCATCGCAAAAGAAATTGGCCAGTACTTTGCAGCCCTTACCAATATGCGTTCAGTAGGTGTCATGGGGGATGAAAGAACTTATGATTATGCTATTGCACTTCGTGCCGTAACAACAAGTGACTTCATGACAGCAGAATCAGCAGAGCTTCCATGGGAAGTACTTGGAAAAGTAACAACTAGAATTGTAAATGAAGTAAAAGGGGTTAACCGTGTTATGTATGACTGCACAGGAAAACCACCAGCTACGATTGAATTTGAATAAATGAAATAACGCTGGAAACCCACATAAATACTAGGTTTTCAGCGTTTGTTTTTGCTTTTATGCACAAACTTTATCCGCAATTATAAAAATTTTTTCTTAAACTTAGAAAGGGAGCTTGAATTTATAGGCTTTTGATTCTAAAAATTTGCAAATATCAGCTGGGTAAGTGAGGGCGTCTTTCGGCTTGACTCGGGTTAAGGCCGAGGGCAAAAGCGGGAAAGTTGTAAGATGCCCTTGCTTGCCCAGCGAACCTCATATAGATACTTAAAGTATAAAGAGAAGGGGCGTTACCTTATTTAATTGTGTATTTGAAAAACATATTCCACTATTTTAAAAATCTATCAATAATTTTTCGTACACAGATTTTAAAAAGTGTGTACGAAAAATTAAAAATGTGTCAAATGTTGATCTTTATTAAAGATAGTATAAATGTGAAGTGAAAACTCATACTAAGAGTCTTTTCTATTTTTATGTTGTAAAAAACAGCTTTTTATCCTATACTAAGGTTAAATTAAGTATAAAATAAGGGAGAGATATAAATGAAAAAACCTATAAAAGTAAAAAACATTGGGCACATTCAGCAGATTAATCAAGTTGTCAGTAAGTATCCTTTTGATATATGGATTCATAGTAAAAGTGGTATGGTAGATGCAAAATCAATTCTGGGTATTTTTGCTTTAAGTTTAAATGAAGAATTGTTTCTTGTAACGGACGATGATGTAGATGCCCGTCAGCTTTATACAGAGTTATCCGAGTATATGGAGATGGAGTAGTCAACAATTGGGATGTATCATTTAAAAGGATAGAGCTGGATTATACTGTATAAAATCAGATAGTCCAGTTTTTTATTTCCAAATTTAGTATGGAAAATGAATACTATAGAATTTTAGTCCCAATACTCTTGAATGTTGAAAATAGTCTTTATATTTAATATAATTAAACTTAAGGTGTAATAATAGAAAGAGGTGGAGCGTATGCTTGGACTGGCTTTAGAAGGTGGAGGAGCAAAAGGGGCTTTTCATATGGGGGCAGTAAAAGCTTTACTAGAAGAAGGATATCATTTTGATGGCGTTGCAGGGACATCTATAGGTGCAGTGAACGGTGCTGTCATTGTTCAAGGAGATTTTGAACTGGGATACAGTTGGTGGGAAAAGATGGAAAACTCTTTGCTCTTTGATATTGATCAGACACAGATAGAAAAAATTATGAATAAAAAAATAGATAAAGAAGTGGTTGGTTATTTAACTTCAAAAATAAAAGATATTATAGAGAATAGAGGTCTTGATACAAGCAGAATGAGAGAGGTGCTTAGTACACTCGTAAAGGAAGAAAAAATACGAAGCTCTCAAATGGACTTAGGTATTGTTACAGTCTCGGTATCAGACTTAAAACCCTTAGAACTTTATAAAGAAGATATACCAGAAGGGATGATGGTAAGCTATTTGATGGCCAGTGCCAACCTGCCTGTTTTTAAGATAGAACCCATAGAAGGAAAATTTTATATAGATGGTGCATTTTATGATAATTGTCCTATTAATATGCTTGTGAGAAAGGGGTACAAGGAAATAATAGCCATAAGAACTTTTGGAATAGGGCTTGTGAGAAAAATTGAGGATGAAAATGTAAAAGTAATCAATATTGTACCTTCGGAGGACCTGGGTAATATCTTGAACTTTGACAACAAGCTGATTCAAAGCAACTTGAAAATGGGGTATTATGATGCGATGCGCGCTATTAAGGGGCTTAAGGGAAAAAAATATTATATCGAACCTGGTGTTCGTGAAAGCACATTTCTTTATAGTCTGTTAGCTCTTCCTAAAAAGAGTATAAAAGAAATAGGAGAAATGATGGGGTTGCCGCAGATGGAACCCAAAAGGATGCTGCTTGAAAGGATAGTACCAGAGGCAGCACATATGCTTTCACTGCCTGTTACAGCCACTTATCAGGATATTATACTGGGAATTTTGGAAGGCGTGGCAAAGGAACGGGAGATTGAAAGATATAAAATAAGGAAGTTCAGTAGTTTTGTAGAAGAAATCAAAGCAACAGAATCTAAAGAGAAAAATAGTGCCTCCTCATTGATTTTAAATATCGCAGGAAAAACAAAATTGAAATCAGTTTTTGCAAAAGAAATGATTTTAAAAAAGATAGAAGAGGAGCTGCTCGGTGTACTAAGGGCAGAGAAATTTGAGTAAGTTTTAAATGGTTATTATTCCCTATCAGATGGTGTTGACATTAACGCTGCGTCATAGTTTATAGTTAGCTTATCAGGAGGTGAGAAGATGGAATATACGGTGCATAAGCTAAGCCAATTAGCAGGTGTGAGCACCAGAACCCTTAGGTATTATGATGAAATCGATATACTTAGCCCAGCCAGAATCAATTCATCAGGCTATCGGATTTATGGGGAAAAGGAAGTTGACAGACTGCAGCAGATCTTGTTTTACAGAGAGCTTGGAGTGAGTCTAGAGGATATAAAAAAGATTATGAATGAGCCTACATTTGATGGAGAAGCTGCACTCAAAGAACATCGAAAGCAGCTCCTTGAAAAAAGAAAACAACTGGATTTATTAATAGCTAATGTAGAGAAGACATTAGCGCAATCAGAAAGGGGAATTAAAATGGATGATCAAGAAAAGTTTGAAGGATTTAAACAAAAAATGGTAGAGGATAATGAAAAAACATACGGAAAGGAAATAAGAGAAAAATATGGGGAAGAAACAGTTAACAGATCTAATGACAAACTAAAAAATATGACTGAAGAATACAAGGAGGTGAAGGCCTTAGAAGAGTCAGTTAAAGAAACATTGGCAGAAGCTTTTGAAATAGGAAATCCAGCGGGAGAGCTGGCTCAGAAAGCTGCCGACCTCCATAGACAATGGCTGACTTATTACTGGAGTGACTACAGCAAAGAAGCCCATGTAGGCCTTACCAACATGTATGTTCAGGATGAGAGATTCAGAGCGTATTATGATGAAAAGCAGCCTGGCACAGCAGAGTTTTTAAGAGATGCGGTTTTAGTTTATACCGGTGTAAAAGGTTGATAGAATGTTTTGAGCCGCTCATAAATAGGGAGTGTAAGATTTTAATTTTAGGATCGATGCCAGGGGTTACGTCTTTAGAAAAAGAGCAGTATTATGGTCATCCCAGAAATTATTTTTGGCACATACTCTATGCCTTGTTTAATGAGTGTTACGAGGAAGAATATGAACAGAAAAAAGCTTTTCTTTTGCGGCACAAAATTGCTTTATGGGATGTACTTCAAAGCTGTGAAAGAGCAGGGAGTCTGGATGCTGACATCAAAAATGAAGAAGTTAATGATTTTGATTGGCTTTTTAAAACCTATCCTAATATTAAAAATGTATTTTTTAATGGCACCAAAGCCTATGAGAGTTTTAGAAAAAAGGTAGGTTTTAAATATGAGGGGATCCGTATTCAAAAATTGCCGTCTACTAGCCCAGCACATGCGGTGAGATTTGAAGATAAATTGGCAGCATGGAAGGTCATAACATCTTGCTAATAGTGTGAATCTATGCTATAATTCACAGTAACATAACAAAGAAAAGAGGTATCGAAAGGGATATGAAGTTAAGAAGATTCCGTTATTTCGTTTAATACAAATAACTTAATAAAGCAAGGTGACAAGCCTAAGAGACAGTTCTTTTAGTGTACCTTGTTTTGGATTCTTTTGATGAACTTTCATATATCCTTTTGATACTTATAAGACCCTATACTATCTCAAACCATCCTGCATATTAAGGGGTGTTTGTGTATAGATTTATAAGTATATAGGCTGCAGATGAAGTGAGTTCATTTGCAGCTTTTTTATGTTGTATGAAATGATTTCGCATAGAATCTAAAAAACTTATTACCCTATTTAGGAACAGTCAGAAAGGAGGTATTCGTGTGATTATGAAATCCAATATTTTTTATATCAGACTAAGAGGATAGGGCGGAGTATATGAGGTGCCTTTCCAATATAAAAAGAGAAATTTTTGCATATGGAAAAGAAAATCATTGCTCCGTACTATCAGGGAATTTAAAATAGTAATTTAAAAGGAGAATGAATAATGATAGAAAAAGAAAAAGCCATATTAGTGGGCGTTAATACACAACAGCAAGTCAATTTTGAAGACGCGATGGAAGAACTAAAAAACTTAGCAGAGGCTTGTGAATTGGAGGTTGCAGGTAGGGTAGAGCAAAACTTAAAGGTACCCCATTCGGCTTATTATATTGGTTCAGGAAAGGTAAAGGAAGTAATAGCTCTGATGGAGGATATTGGCGCAGAAATTATTATTTTTAATAATGAACTTTCACCTTCACAGCTCAGAAATCTTGAAAAAGAGTTACACTGTGAAATTCTAGATAGGACAGCATTAATCTTAGAGATTTTTGCAAGACGGGCAAAAACAAGAGAAGCTAAAATGCAGGTTGAATCAGCGCAGCTCAAATACATGCTGCCAAGACTTGCGGGCCTTAGAAGTGCTTTAGGCAGGCAGGGGGGTGGCTCGGGCCTTAGAAATAGGGGAGCGGGAGAAAAGAAAATAGAACTTGACCGCAGAAAAATAGAAGAAAAAATAACGGAACTGGATAAAGAACTGAATCGTATCAAAAGTGAAAGGCAGACACAAAGTAAAAAACGTATCACAACAGATTTGCCGAGAGTAGCTCTAGCGGGGTATACCAATGCAGGAAAATCAACACTGATGAATGCGCTTATAGAACGCTATCAAAAGTCAGAAGAGAAAAAAGTATTTGAAAAAGATATGTTATTTGCAACGCTTGAAACTTCGGTCAGAAATATTAGACTGGAAGACAATAAAACATTCCTATTATCAGATACAGTTGGTTTTGTAAGTGATCTGCCCCATGATTTGGTGAAAGCGTTTCGTTCAACCCTTCAAGAAATCATTGAAGCGGATTTACTCATTCATGTCATTGATATTTCGAATCCTCACTACAAGGAACAGCTGGAGGTGACGGCTGATACCTTAAAACAAATAGGCGCGGAGCACCTACCGGTTATTTATGCTTACAATAAGGTGGACTTACTCGATAGTGATGTGATACCGGAGGTCGAAGAGGAAGGTTTATTTATTGCAGCCAAGAAAAATATAGGAATAGATGAGCTTATAGGTTTAATCAGTCAAAAGATTTTTGCACATTATGTCATCTGTGAGATGCTCATTCCTTATGATAGGGGAGAAATAGTGGCTTATTTAAATGAAAATGCCTCTGTTAAATCGGTGAGTTATGAGGAAAAGGGTACGCTGTTAAGATTAGAGTGCAGACAGTCAGACTATAAAAGGTATGAGCAGTTTTTGAAAAGCTGCTAACCTGTAAATGATAAAAAACTCTCAATAGGAGTACATGGTTTTGAAAATAAGAATAAAAAAAGAGAGAAGGTGAAAAATTAAACAAAAAGAGCCCAAAGGCTTAAGGAGGTTTTAAGGTGAGAAAATTATGGAGGAATAGCTTGCAAGGACTATTTTTTATGGGAATGATCAGTACTGTAGGTTATACAATTCAAGCAGAGCATGGCATAAAGCCGTTTTATTGTGATATCCCAATCAATACATTGACTGAAGGCATCATGGAAGAGATTGAGCCCATAGTGATAGAACGTGCTATTATTAAAGAGATCGATATGGAAAACAATAGGGTCACTGTCTTAAGAGATGGGGAAGAAGATAAAATAGAAAACCATCTTGTTTTAAACATTAATGATGAAACGGTTATTAGGTGTGAAGACGGCAAAGAAGATTTTGAAATCAAAGATCTCAGATTAGGTATGCAGATAGCTCTAAAGCATTCACAAAGAATGACCTTTTCACTGCCTCCTCAGGCGGCGGCTATTGAAATCACTATCTTAAGATAAAAATCAGGCAAGATGGATAAAAGGAGGGGCAAGCTATTTGAGTATGGCACTCTCCTTTTAATATACTTCATATGTTTTTATACCTTGATTTAATAATCGACTCATTATAAAATCTATATAAAAAGTGGTTAGTATATAAGTAAAAGGATGTGCAATATGGATTTAGTAAGTATCATTGTACCCATATATAATGTAGAGAAATATTTATCTAAGTGTATAGAAAGC
>JARBTY010000161.1 GCA_029239935.1 Clostridia bacterium
TATAGAAGATATCAAACAGAAAAAGTTAAAAGAGAATCTACAACTTTATGCTCAGGAAGCCAGAGACAGTAAGATGCTTGCGACTATTGTGTGTGATGTTCCCCTTTTATATGAGTGGGATGATTTTAAATATGAGTTGCTATTAAGTGAAGAAGCTTATGGCCTTCTTAGAGATTTAGAGTTTAAGTCACTCTTAAACAAATTGCCAAGAGCAGTTCGGATTCCAGAAGAAAGTGCCATTAAAGGTATAGAGTGGAACCTAGAGGCTTTTGATTTATTTTTGGAAAGTGCCAAAAGTGAAGAAGTGGGTATAGATTATTATATTGAAGAGAGTCATTTAGGTATAGCTTTTTATAGAACCACCGAGGTAGGTTATTTAGAAGTAAATACTGCAGATGCACATGCCATGAAGCGGGTTCAAGATTTTTTTAGTCATTCTGAGTATAAAAAAATCATTCATGACAGCAAATTGCTTAGACACCAGCTTTATCCTTTTAATATTTCTGTAGAGGGTGTTGTTTTTGATACTTTTATCAGTGCTTACCTCCTCCATCCTACAAATAAAACATATGATCTTTCAGAAATACAAGAAGTCTTTTTAGAGGATATCAGCATACCCACCGATTCGCTTGAAGCGTTATTAGGTAAAGGGAAAGCACAAAAAAAATGGCAGCAATTAGAAAAAGAAGCCCGTATAAGCAATTTGTGTAACAGGGCACTTATTGTCAAAAAAGCCAGTGAAATCATGAATGAGAAACTAAAAGAGTCCAAAATGGATAAACTTTTTTACGAAATAGAAATGCCCCTTATAGAAGTGCTTTTCCATATGGAGCAAGCAGGGATTAAGGTAGACATTGAAAGCTTAAAGGAATACGGCAATGAATTACAGCGTCTTATTGACCTTGTGAGTACAGAAATTTACGAGGTAGTGGGTGAAACCTTTAATATCAATTCTCCTAAACAATTAGGTGTTGTATTGTTTGAGAAAATGGGGTTACCTTCTGCTAAAAAGACTAAAACCGGGTATTCTACTGCAGCGGAAGTTCTGGAAAAACTGAAACAAGACTATCCGGTTGTACAAAAAATCCTTGAATATAGGCAGTATATTAAATTAAAATCCACCTATGTAGACGGACTTGTTAATGTCCTTGGAGAAGATCATAAGATTCACTCAACCTTTAACCAAACAATTACAGCAACAGGTCGATTAAGCAGTACTGAGCCAAATCTTCAAAATATTCCAGTTAAGTTTGAGATGGGAAAAAAAATAAGAAAGATGTTTATACCGTCAGCAGAGGACTATGTCTTTTTAGATGGTGATTATTCTCAGATTGAACTGAGAGTTTTAGCCCATATGGCCGGTGATGAAACATTGATTGAGGCCTTTAAAAATGACATGGATATTCACACTTTAACTGCTTCTCAGGTCTTTCACATACCCTTCGACGAGGTTACAGCTTTGCAAAGAAGCAACGCTAAGGCTGTTAATTTTGGTATTGTTTATGGTATTGGTGCTTTTTCCTTATCAGATGATTTAAAGATTACTCAAAAAGAGGCTCAAAAATATATAGATGGCTATTTTGAAAAATATCCTAATGTAAAAATTTATTTAGATAATGTCATTGATTTTGCTATGAAAAATGGGTATGTAGAGACTTTATTTAATAGAAAAAGAGAGATTCCAGAAATATTGGCCAGCAATTATAATATGAGAGAATTTGGTAAAAGAGTGGCTATGAATACGCCTATTCAGGGAACCTCTGCTGATATTATTAAGATAGCGATGATTAGAGTTCATAAAAGACTCAGGGACAAAGCCATGCAATCCAGACTGATTTTAACAGTACATGATGAACTTTTAATTGAGGCCCATAAAAGTGAAGTAGAAGAAGTAAAAGATTTGCTTAAACAAGAAATGGAAAAAGCTGTAGAACTGTTAGTTCCTTTGAGCGTCGAAGTGCATACAGGGCATAATTGGCTGGAAGTGAAATAGGAGATAGATGATGAAAGTCTTAGGAATAGTTGGAGGTATAGGCGCTGGAAAAACAACAATTGTTTCCCTCATTAAACAAATGAAGGATACATTTGTTATTTCAGCTGATCAAATAGGGCATCAGCTCTTGCTAAAAGGCAATATGGGATATCAACAAGTCGTTGACCATTTTGGAAAAGAAATTTTATCAGATAGTGGGGAAATTGTTAGAAAAAGGCTTGGGGAACTGGTTTTTAAGGACTCCCAAAAATTAAGATATCTTAATAAGATTACCCATCCGCTTATTTATAATGAAGTCAAAAGACAGATAGAAGTTTGTCAAAAGCAGGCGAAATTTGAGTTTATTATCATTGATGCTGCGCTTTTGATAGAAATAGGTCTTACAGATTTTGTAGATGTCATTGTGGCAGTCTATGCTAATGATGAAGTGAGGATTAATAGGCTTATGAAAAGAGAAGGACTGTCTAAAGAGCAAATCCTAGAACGGTTTAAAGCACAAAAAAAATGGGAAGAATTTACAAGTATAACTCATACCATCATAGATAATAGTTTTGAATTAGAAAATACTGAAAAACAAATAAAAAAAATAATAGATAATTTGTAAGGAGTTCTAGTTTTGAAAAGGATAATAAGATGGGGTTATATCAAAAAAATGTCTGTTGGTTTGGTTCTACTGATCTTATTCATTTTGGGTACATATAGGCTGTATCCTAGGGAATACAAAGGATTAGTAGTCCAATATGCTAATCAGTATCAGGTGGATCCATTGCTTATCTATGCGATGATGAAAGTAGAAAGCAAATACAATCCTGAGGCTATCTCACGGAGTGGGGCAAAAGGACTCATGCAAATTATGGACAAAACAGGTGCATGGGGAGCACAGGAAGTCAAGATTCATGAGTATACTCATGATATTTTGTTTAAGCCAGAAGCCAATATTCAGATAGGCTGCTGGTATGTTGCCAAGCTGATTAAGCAGTATGAGGGCAATTTAAATGTAGCACTTGCTGCCTACAATGCAGGATCTGGTAATGTTTACAAATGGCGAAATGATCCTAAATATAGTTTAGATGGAAAGACACTTTATAATATCCCTTTTAAAGAAACAAGTTCATATGTCAAAAAAGTTCAATGGCATTATAAAGTTTATCAATTTTTATATAGGTACTAAGGAGGAGAAAATAAGATGATGAGAGGGTATAAAATACTTATAGCTGTACTGATGGCTTTGATGCTTTTTAGCGGCTGTGGTGTTCAAAATACGGACTTACAGGATGAGCTGCAAGGAGATGAGCCAAGTCAAGCAGTGGTACTGCAGACAGATTCAAAGAAACCATCTGAAAACAAGATGAGTATTGCGATGGATGTGCCAACTACCCTAAATCCCCTTTATAATACACAGAAAAATGTCGAACAGGCTTTGTATTTAATCTTCAGCCCTCTTATCAATGTTGAAGAAAATGGGACCATTAGTGCAAATATCGCACACTCTTGGATAGTTAACGAAAGTAATACAGCTATAACGTTGACTTTGGACAGCACTATTAAATGGCATGATGGTAAAAATTTGACTACTGATGATGTGATATTCAGTATAGAACAGATTCAGACAATTGCTGATACACCTTACAAAAAAACAGTAGAGAATATTGCCAGTATGGAGAAAATTGATCAAACAACAATCAAAATTTTTTATAAACAGCCGTTCAGCGGCATTTTGCAGACACTTTTTTTTCCCGTTATTCCAAAACATATTTATGATGTGCCGGAAAGCAGTGCCATGACAATTAATCCTGTTGGTTCAGGTCCATATAAGTTTAAATCAATGACCCCGCTTAAGCATATACAGCTGGAAGCAAATCAGGATTATTTTAAAGGTGTTCCGAAGATTGCGGCAGTTGAAGTGAGTATCATCCCTGATGAAGAAAGTAGTCTGCATGCTTTTAAGCAGGATTTGATAGATGTCGTGTATACAGATATCACTGAATGGGGAAAGTATGCCAATGATAAATCTTCAAAAATCTATGAATTGACTTCGAATATTTATGAATTTATGGGACTTAATTTTAATAAAACTGTATTTCAAAATGCCAATGTGCGTAAAGCGCTTATGCATGGATTAGACAGGGAAAAAATGATTTACCTCTATTATCTTGACCATGCTGCAGTAACAGATACGCCTATTAGTCCTGCTTCTTATTTATATGATAAAGGACTATCCACTCAAGGGTATGATAAGGAAAAGTCAAAATTGCTTTTGACTCAAGAAGGCTATGAGCGGGATGAGAAAACAGGGCTAATGACCAAAAACGAAATACCTCTTTCATTTACATTAATTGTAAATACTGAAAATCAAGACCGGATTAAAATTGCGGATGAAATTAAAAAGATGTATAAAGAAATAGGGGTAGAAGTTACTGTTCAAGAACTCGATAGGGACACTTATCTATCAAAAGTACAAACAAGACAATATGATGCATTTTTAGGAGGATGGCAGCTCTCTTACGCACTCGATTTAAGTTTTGCTTTTCATTCGAGTCAAGCCATAAGCGGACAAAATTATATCAATTATAAAGATTCTAAAATGGATGAACTCTTGCAACAATCATTTTTAGCAACTGAAAGTAATATTTTAGAGACTTATGCAGCTCTTCAACAATTTTTTACGGAGCAAAACCCCTATATCAGTTTATATTTTAAAAAGAAAGTACTTCTTACAAAAGATAAAATTGTAGGAGATATTAAACCTACACCACTTAATGTTTTTGCAAATGTAGAATTATGGACAATAGAATAAGATTATTACTTTCCATTTAGTAAGCCCTATAGTAAAATGATAAAAAAGAGAGGCCGAATTTTTTATGATGTATGAAGATTCTTATCTTATGAAGAGTTGCATTGTTGCCGAAAATAGAAGGGATAAACCTTATATTGATGAGGCGCCTGATGCGTGTCCCTTTTGTCCTGGAAATGAGTCAGATATTGATGAAGTAAGACTTCAGGTCAAAGAGAATACTGAGGACTTTCTAGTAAAAATAGTTAATAATAAATACCCGGTATGTGATACTCAAACAGGGCTATATGGTGTTCATGATGTTGTAATAGATACCCCTGACCACCTAGCACATCCTAAAGACTTTACAGAGCAGCACTGGGGAGTATTGCTTCTAAGTATGCAAAAAAGATGGCAAGAGATTTCAGAGAATCCTAAAATTTCCTTTATTCAGATTTTCAAAAATTATGGAAGAAATGCTGGGGCAAGCATCAAACATTCACATTGGCAGATTATTGCCCTTGCTCAAACCCCATATTCTATTGAAAGTCAGCATCTACAGTATAATGCCTTTAAAGAAAAGACAGGGGATTGTTATTTTTGTACAAGGTTAAATAAGATTGAAAATGATTATATTATTTTTGAAACAGAATATTGGTCAGCCATAGCGCCGGAGGTTTCACAGTTTGCTCATGAAACATGGTTGATTTCAAAGCCTCACAAAAAGCATTATGGGGAGTTAGATGAGGACGCACTCAAAGAATGTGGCAGACTGCTGAAAAGACTCCTTATGGGATATGATAGGCTTAAGCCAAGTGGTTCATTTAATATTTGTTTCGTAGGTGGGGGAATCAGAGATTCTCTTGATTATCATTTTTATATTAAAATCATTCCAAGACTTGGTGAGTGGGCAGGATTTGAACTAGCAACAAATTGTTATATCAATACTGTGCATCCAAGAACTCACGCTCAGGTAATGAAAAATATACTTAGACAGTAGGAGGCATTAAGGTGAGTGATTATACAAATGAAGAATTAATTTTTGGCCTTGATATTGGAACACGGACTGTGGTAGGTATTGTAGGTTGCAAGACGAATAATAAATTCAAGATTCTTGGCTGTGAAAGCATAGAGCATGAAGAAAGGGCAATGTTAGACGGGCAAATTCATGATATTCAAAAGGTATGTAAAGCCGTTTATCAGATTAAAACCACACTGGAGCAAAAACTTAATATTCAACTGACACAGGTGGCTATAGCAGCAGCGGGAAGAGCTTTAAATACACAGATTATATCGGTTGAAAGTGATCATGAAGAAATTCAGGAATTCACAGCGGCAGATGTACATAATCTCGAATTATATGGTGTAGAAAAAGCAAAAGATGAGCAGCAAAAAGTTGGCACCAAGATGGATTATTTTTGTGTAGCCTATTCAGTTATTAATTATTATTTGGACGGGTATATTATAAGTAATCTAGAAGGGCATAAAGGCATGTCTATAGGTGCAAAAATGATAGCAACCTTTTTGCCCAAACTAGTTATCGACAGTCTTTATGGGGTGACTGAAAGATGTGGTCTTACTGTAACGCATCTTACGTTAGAACCTATAGCAGCTATCAATGCAGTTATACCAGAAAATCTAAGACTCCTGAATTTAGCTTTAGTGGATATAGGGGCTGGGACTTCAGATATTGCCATTACAAAAGACGGCAGTGTTGTAGCGTATGGTATGATCCCTATAGCTGGAGATGAAGTGACAGAAGCCATAGTTCATAAATACTTAGTTGATTTTTATACAGCTGAAAAAATCAAACAGCAGCTCACGGTTTCAGAGGTTATCACTTTTGAAGATATCCTAGGGTTACCTCAACAGGTCACAACGCTTGAAGTTAAACAAGTTATTTTGGAAACGATCAATCATCTGACCCAAAGTATTGCAGATAAAATTTTAGAACTAAATGGAGATGCCCCTCCTAATGCGGTATTTTGTGTAGGTGGTGGCAGTCAAATGCTATCAGTGATAGAAAATCTTGCCACCTTTTTGAAATTGCCTGAACAAAGGGTGGCACTCAGAACGTCACAGAATGTTTCTGAGGTCTTAGATGATGCGGGGATAGTCAATGGTCCAGAAATGATTACACCACTCGGAATCTGCATTACGGCCATGAAAAATAAATACAGTCAATTTGTGACTGTGACATTAAATGATAAAAATGTTCAGTTGCTGAATGCTAAAAAATTAACTATTTTAGATGCCATTGTTGCATCAGGTATTGAACATACAGATATTTTCCCAAA
>JARBTY010000016.1 GCA_029239935.1 Clostridia bacterium
CATTCCTGGGATTATCTTTATTATGATTCCATGGAGAACTTGGCAAGTGACGCTTGCACAGATGCAGCTACCTGCGTTCGCTTTTGGAGTCACCTATACTTTTTCACAACACAAAATCACACTGGATGTAGGTGAATCAAAAGAAGAGATGCCATGGGATTTATTTATTCAGATTAAAGAAACGAAGAATGATTTTAGATTTTTTGTAGATACTGTCAGGGCGCAGCTTATTCCCAAACATAATTTTTCTAAAGAAGAGTTAGGGGTATTTAAGCGTATTGCAGCACAGGCTACAGAAAAAGAGGTTTGCAAATTCAAATAAGTTAAGAGGAAAGAAGGTTTATATGAAAAAATTATTTCACCTGTCCACCGTGCCGAGACAACTTGAATGGTTTGAAAATAATTGGAGTGATATAGAAGCATTTATCCTCAAAAATAATATGGATGGTATTGAACTGGGGTTAACAGTAGATTATGACATTTCTCAAATCCCAGCCCATATTGTAGAAGGCGTACATTTATCCTTTTATCCAATGTGGCTGGATTTTTGGAAAGGCGATTTGGAGAAAGTAAAAGCTGTTTTAGGAAATCAAGAGGCTGTTGAGCAGTATTACGGTGGTTATGATAAACAAGTTATTATAGACTCTTATAAGTTGCAGTATCAAAGAGCTAAAGCTTTAGGCGCTAAATACATGGTATTTCATATCAGTCATGTACTCATAGAAGACTCTTTTACATTTAAGTATCAGTATTCTGATGAAGAAGTAGTACAGGCTAGTATAGAGCTTATTAATGAGGTATTTGAAGAAGAGGCGGATGGTCCCTTGTTACTGCTTGAAAATCTTTGGTGGCCTGGGCTTACCTATTTGAGAGCTGATTTGGTAGAGCAACTGATGACAGCTATTAACTATCCTAACAAAGGCTGCCTACTGGATGTTTCACATCTCATCTTAACCAATCCCAAGATCGCTACAGAGCACCAAGCTTTTGAGTATATTAAAAAAGTTATAGAGGGTTTGGGAGAGACTCAAAAGTATATAAAAGGTGTTCATCTCAATAAAACCTTACCGAAATATTACATGCAAAGAGATCATCTTTATACTTTGCAAAAATATCAGTCAGCTAGAGATAAGCATATTAAAAATAGAATTTTAAAAACTCATATTCAGCAAATGGATGGTCATCAGCCATTTGATCATGAGGTTGTGCAAGACATCATTGCCTTGATCAATCCCGAGTTTTGCGTGTATGAAACAGCTCCGCAATCCAAACATGAATTGTCTTATTTTATAAAAAAACAAAATATTGCCTTAGGTTTTATCTAATAAAAGTCCTTATGCAGCTTTAATAAGCCGTATAAGGACTTTTATTTATTTTTTCTCAAACGGTCTCTAAAATTACTGACTTATAATTTAAAACTTGACACAATTATCCATTTTATATATAATAAGTTTGTAACAATTAGTTAATATATTTCTTGCAAACTATTTATCTATCAATACATAATATAAACGAACATTCTTAAGGAGGACGTATAGATGCGATTACAGAAGATATTACTAGGGACTGTTATGATGGCTATGACAGCTATTATTCCAAGTTTGGCCTATGGACAAGCCTATGGCACTGTGGCAACAGGCACGCTTAATGTAAGAGAAGGGGCTTCAACAGATTCCAGAATTCTACAGCAAGTGGGGGTAGGTGTACCAGTAGAGATCGTTGCAGAACAAAACGATTGGTTAAAGCTTGTATTAAAAGATGATTCCAGAGCTTATGTAAAATCAGAGTACATAGCAGTACATAGAGTAGTCGCAACTGCAGAAGTTAATGGAGGTCTTAACGTAAGGGATTATCCATCCACGGAAAAGGGAGAAATTATTGGAAAGTTTTATCAAGGAGATGAAATCTCTGTTCACTATAAAGTGGGAGATTGGTATAAAATAAGCCAAGAGGGCTTTGAAGGATTTGTACATAAAGATTTTGTAAAAGAAGAGATGCTTAAATATTTGTCAACTAAGGCACTTGCAGATGTTAAAAGAGTGACTGTTACACAAGAGCAATTTAATAAACCAGTTAAACCACAAAGCAGAAAAGTGCAAAATGCATCTGTTTCGAAATCTAGTGGGTTAGGGGATTCAATTGTAGCTTATGCCAAACAATTCTTAGGGAATCCTTATGTCTATGGAGGCAGTAGTTTAACCAATGGGACTGACTGTTCTGGTTTTACACAGCAAATCATGAGAAACTTTGGAATCAGTATTCAAAGAAGCTCTGGCATGCAATACGCTAACAGCGGGTATCAAGTAAGTTCAGATAACCTTCAAAAAGGAGATCTATTATTTTATGGTTATTCAGGACATGTATCTCATGTAGCCATCTATATCGGCGGTGGAAAGATTATTCATGCGAATGATGAGAGAACAGGGATTATTATTAGTAATGCTTTTTCTAGCGGCAGTAAGCCATTTATTGGGGCCAAGAGGGTTTTATAGTATAAAGAGTGTAGATAACGGTTGATGGGATTTTACTTTGACCGATTAGAATAGAGTGAATTTTTAGGGGGGCCTTTTGGGGCTTCCCTTATTTGTGTCTGAAAAGAAGTAAATAGGTGACTTGGAGTCACCCAAAAAATAGCACTGCCAAGGCAATCCATACGTGTAGTCGTTGCACAGACAATAATTTCTTGAAAATTCTTAAATTAAAGTATAAAATAAGATAGAATCAAAAAATTACCTACAATATCATCATATTAGAGTGAAAATCTATTAGGTACAATGAAATGAAAGTAAATTCAAGCTAGTTAGGAGTGAGCTTAATGGAAAAGACCTTAGCATTATTTCTGGCTCTGTTAGTGGCATTGGGTTTTATAGGATGTAACGCCTATGATAATAAAGAAGAAGTAGCAATTGATTTCATAAATTCATATTATTCACAATATGAAAAAAAGGATGATTTAGAGGAGCTGACTAAATCTCAGCTCTATCATACTAAAATAGACGCCTTCGTCGTCCAAATTTTTGGTGACCTCTTGACTGAAAAGGGTAAAGAAAAACTGGCAGCAAATAGAATAATACCAAAATTGGATGTACTGGATTCAAACATCAATAAAGCAACAGCATCCAACTTCAAATTCGAGGAGGCTGATAATTACCCTGAGGGGACACTATCTTTTAGAGCACTAATAACAAATGCGTACGATGATAGTAGCGAATCAGAATTTGAAGTTACTGGTTTGATAAGGATTGTTGATGATAATGAAAAATATAGGGTAGATAATTTTAAGATAACTAATAAATAATATGATGTGAATTGGTGATTTGTAATATAAAAACGCAGTAGTAATAAGGAGATGTAGATTATGGAGGAAGTGCTAAGAAGGTTGTTGCCTATTTTTTTGTTGATGGGGATTGGTTTTTTTGCAAAATGGAAAAAATTATTTTCAGATATGTTTATCGAAGGTTTGAAGACGTTGATTATAGGAGTTGCGTTGCCGGCTGTTTTGTTTGATGCATTTTCGACGATGACGCTTGAGGTGTCGTATCTAGTACTTTTTGGGTTAATTTTTATTTATTGTGGGTTGCTGTATGGAATTGGAAGTGTATTACATAAGGTGTTTCCGAAGACTTTTGGAATGTTTTATACGAAGGGGTATATGACGGGATTTGAATTTGGGATGATTGGGGTCGGTCTTTTTGGTGCCATCTGGGGAATGGAGCAGCTGCCGGTTATCATGCTTATTGGCTTTGGGCATGAGCTGTTTATCTGGTTCTTTTATGTACCACTGATTGCGAGATCCGAGGAGAAGTCTTTTAGCCTTACGAAAACTATTGGGCAATTTTTAAAGACGCCGACGATTATTGCCATTGTCTTAGGGGTAGCAGCGAATCTTACGGGAATCCGTCCTCTGATGAATGAGCATGTTATTGGTCAAAGCCTGCTTGCGGTTATAACATTTCTCAAGCCGCTGACGTCACCGCTGATTCTAATTGTCATCGGGTATACAATGGTCTTTCAGCGTACACACCTTCGCAAAGCAGTAACCTATATTTTATCACGGTTTGTACTGGTGATGGGGCTTGGTACACTGGTGCTGTTTGCTATAATACGTCTGATTCCTGACTTGGATGCGCTGTTTATCCAGGCTTTTTACGCTTTTATTTTATTGCCGGCACCCTACATCCTTCCACTGTATATTCAGAAGCAAGAAGAGGTAGATTTTTTCACACAGCTGCTGGTATATTCGACAGCAGTATCATTTATCGGCTACGGTATTCTGGTTGGGGTGAGTGTTTAATATAGGAGACAGAATGGGCATATGGTGTAGAGATATAAATTAATACCCTAAGGGGGAGTTTTGGACGTCAAATGAAAATCGATAGGATTACTGGAAACACAGTTATCCTATCGATTTTTTTATTCTTTTTATGTTAAAAGCAGATAGATTTTTCCTATCTGCTTTTAGTCATCGTCAATAGTAAAAAAATAGCCTACACCCCAAACTGTTCTTAAATAATGGGGTTTTTTGGGGTTGTCTTCTATCTTGGATCTTAGGTGACGTATGTATACCATAATCGTATTATCATCGACAATAGAATTGTTCCATATATTTTCATACAATTGCTCTTTGGTAAAAACTTGTTTTGTATTTTCTAGAAAGAATTTTATTAACTTAATTTCTTTGGATGAAAGAGATATCTCTACGTTATTTTTATATAACCTATAGGTTTGATAATCGAAGATAAATGGACCACAAGTCAGTTGTTTGGTATTTGAATTTTTGAGTTGATCTTTTTTGCTTCTTCGCAAATGCGCTTTTGTACGTGCACTTAACTCAGCGGGGCTAAAAGGTTTGGTGATATAGTCATCAGCGCCAAGTTCTAGACCTAATACTTTATCAGCCTCATCTTTTTTACCACTTAGCAATATGATGGGAATGTTGATATTTATATCATGAATGCGTTTTAATAAATCTAATCCATTGGTATCTCCAAGCATAATATCCAGAAAAATCAAATCATATGAATGAGTACGTAATAAAAATAATGCATCCGAATCAGAGGATGCTTCTGTAACAGACATGCTGCTATATTTAAGAGTTGTGTTGACTAGTTTTCGTACGGCCTGGTCATCATCAATTATTAAAACTTGGGGTTTTTCCATAGCTACCACCTGTTTCGTATCATATTATTTTAAACATGTAAGTGAAGTTGAGATTAAGATAAGAATAGTATTTTGACAACATTCAACAAATAATTATTTAGTTCTTAAAAAAAATTAAGAAATTATTCAGAAATTATTAAGGTTTAATAGTTATCATAGTATTAATAAACAAAATAATGCGTTTAAATGATAATAATTAGTATACAATTGAGTATAACAAATGTTGAGAAAAAATGCAATTTATTTGGTATACGCAGTACTTATTCGGAGGCAATGACATAATGAAGCAAAAGAATCGTAATACAATTATTATTATTTTATGTAGCTTGGTAGCGTTTGGGGTTGGGTATATTAGTTGGAAAGGCTATATAGTGTTTAGAGATACTATTATCAATCAACAACAACAACATTTATTGACAATATCAAAATCTATATCTCGAAGTCTTGAACTTTATATGTATGAAAAAATGAATAGCTTGGATATCTTATGTAGTTCTCCAAGTTTTCAAGAAAACTTTAATATGACAGATCAAGCTGAGAAAGGTATAAGAATGACTGCTGAGCTTAAGACATTTTTAAAAGCGCAACAAAATGAAATAGACTATGCGTTACTATTTGATGAAGAGGGGCAGCTCATAGCGCATTATCCTCAAAAAACAGCCATTCCTTCCAATCTAATTAATTTAGATAATTATAAAAAAGATCTTGAATATACGATGAGTTACCAAAAAGAATATTTTGGGAAAGTATACAAAGATCAAGACAACAATTATGCAATTAATATCTCTAGGCCTATTATAGAGGGAAATCACTTAAAGGGAGTGATTATGAGTGTGATTGAGCTTGAAAATATTTATAAACGTCTGGTGCAACCGGCAAAAGCTGGTAAACAGGGATATGCAATGGTCAAAGATAGTAGTGGTACAATCTTGATGCATCCGGTTAAAGAACAAATAGGCGAAAATGTTATTGAATGGCGAAGAGAGCAGTATCCAGAATTAGATTACCATGAGTTGGAGCTATTGATAGATGAACAGTTACAAGGAAAAGAAGGAATGTTTATTTATCACTCTTATTGGTGGCCAGAAAAAAAACTTGTAAGGGTAAAAAAGATGAATGCTTTCACACCTACATATATCTCTGATAACGATTTTTGGGTAATAGCTGTTGTGATGTCCTATGATGAAATTCAAGAACCCATCACAAAATACCTTATCATTATAATACTTATTGGGGGAACCTTGGTTATTGCATTTGCATGGGTAGCTTATACTTTTATGAAAATGAAAAAAGATAGGGAAGCCTATCAGTTGGAAATGGAGCATTTAAAGGAATTTAACATGGTGACAGAAGAGTTAAGGAAAAAAGATACGGAATTACAGCATGCAAGAAGATTAAAGACAATTGGTACTTTAACAGGAGGGATTTCCCACGAATTCAATAATTTGCTGACGCCCATAATGGGGTATGCGGAGATTATTTTAGATCATATAAATCCGGATAATGAATTTTATGAAGAAATTCAAGATATACATGAAGCTTCAAAAAAAGCTAAGGAATTAATTGAACAGATTTTAGTATTTAGTCATAACGACAAAAGTAAAAGGATCTATAAGCGCGTACAGGTTGGGCAGGTGATTAAAGAGTCTATTAAATTTTTAAAACAGATATTACCCTCTAATATAGATGTCATAGTGAATAATGAAGAGTGTGAGACATGTATTTTAGGAAATGAAACAGACTTTCAGCAAATCTTTATGAATATGTATACCAATGCTTATCATGCAATGAAAGAAAAAGGCGGTACTTTGACCATCGGTGCTGAAGAAATCAAAGTTGAGGAAGATGTAGAACTGCAAGAATATAATACCCAATCCCAAAATTATATTAGGTTTTATGTAACAGATACAGGTTGTGGTATGAGCCAAGAAACAGTGAACCAAATATTTGATCCATTCTTTACTTCAAAACCATTAGGAGAAGGCACAGGGCTTGGCTTATCTGTCGTACATGGGATTGTCAAAAAATATAGAGGAAAAATCAT
Source organism: Clostridia bacterium (assembly GCA_029239935.1). Next base: position 7,205 of record JARBTY010000016.1, read on the forward strand.
AGTTAAGAGTATCTTGGATGAAGGAAGTACCTTTTATATTTACCTTCCAGTGAGTACAAAAAGTCATAAAAGTTCTGAAGTAAATAAGAAAAAAAATACCAAAGGACGTGAGCGCATTCTCCTCATTGATGACAATGAGCAAATTGCAAAAGTTTTAAAAAGAGGCTTATCTTATTTGGGATATAGTGTAACAGCGTTTACAGATAGTATCCAAGCGTTAAAAGAATTTTATGAAAACAAAAGTTATTATCAAGCTATCATAGTCGATCAATCTATGCCCAATTTAGAAGGATTAGTTTTTGCTTCCAAGGTAAAGGCAATAAATAGTGATGTAAAAATCATTTTAATAACAGCTTATACGGATCAGGATATAGAAAAGTTCCTCAAAGATAAAACGATTGATGATTATATGATTAAACCTTTTGCTCCCCAAGAATTAAGTGAGTGTATTAGACACTTTTTTGACAAATAAAAAATAGTTTGGAGGAAAATAAATGGATTATTCCCAGTTTTCAGAGCGCAATGTATTATTGACCTATAAATCCGACAAGGAAGAAGTAGTAGATTTTTTAAAAAGACATGGATTGAGCTTCGAAGATGATATTCATTATACAGTTGTGATAATGGATAATGAAAAAATGATTGCTACAGGTTCATTAAATGAAAATGTTTTAAAATGCATTGCAGTTGATGATAACTATAGGAATATGGGATTAATGAACAAAGTGGTTACACATTTAATGTATGAAGCATATCAAAACAACCAAACTCATTTATTTGTTTATACCAAACCATCAAATGAACTGCAATTCAATAGTTTGGGTTTTTATACAATTGAAAAAACAGAAGATGTTCTACTGTTAGAAAATGCTAGGCAAGGCATAGTGGATTTTCTTAAAATCATTCAGGAACAAAAGGAGAACGGTGTAAAAATCGCCTCGGTTGTTGTAAATTGCAATCCTTTTACTAAAGGTCATAGATATTTAATAGAAAAAGCAGCTAAAGAGAATGATTGGCTACACGTTTTTGTCGTCACTGAGGATAAATCAGTTTTTCCATTAGCGGTAAGATATGAGCTGGTAAAAAGGGGTGTTAGAGATCTAAAAAATGTAAAGGTACATAAAGGATCTTATTACATTATATCAGCGGCTACATTTCCTTCCTATTTTTTAAAAGAAGACCAAGATATTATACGGATACATGCAAGACTTGATTTGAGTATATTTGGGCGATACATTGCAAAATCACTGGGGATTACAGCAAGATATATTGGCGAAGAGCCATATTGCCCAGTGACAAAGAAATACAATAAAGAAATGAAAAAAACACTTCCAATATTTGGGGTAGATGTTCATGAAATGCCAAGAAAAGAGCAAGATGGGGTGGCAGTAAGTGCTTCAAGAGTTAGAAAACTGCTAAAAGAAGATAAACTAGGAGAAATAAAGCAGATAGTGCCGAATACAACTTATGAATTTCTAATATCAGAGGCAGCAAGGCCTATAATTAATAAAATTAAACAAATAGAGTCAAGACATTAATTAAAGGAGGGGAAAAAATGGAAATAGCAAAAAAGGGTGTTGCAGGAACATTGGAATCCAGTGATTTAATGGTAATGGTAGAAAAAAACGAAAAAGAAGGAATAGAAATTGATCTTAAAAGTACAGTAGAGCAGCAATTTGGTGATGAAATTAAAAGGGTTGCCCTAATGGTTATAGAGGAGTTTGGTATAACCAGATGTAAGCTATCTATAGCAGATAAGGGTGCATTAGACTGTACAATCATAGCAAGAATTAGAACTGCGTTAAGCCGTGCCTGTGATATCAAAGAGTTTAACTGGAGGGGACAAAAATGATTGGGAAATTAAGACGTACAATGCTGTATGTACCAGGGAATAATGCTGCAATGATTAGAGATGCTCATATTTATGGATCAGATGCCATTATGTTCGACTTAGAAGATTCGATTTCAATAAGAGAAAAGGACTCAGCACGGTTTTTGGTATTTCAGGCTCTAAAAACAGTAGACTATGGGAATAAAGAAATCGTAGTAAGAGTGAATGGGTTAGACACACCTTTTGGAAAAGAAGATTTTAAAGCGATGGTTAATGCAAGGCCAGATATTATAAGATTACCAAAAACAGAAAAACCAGAGGATGTTATAGAAGCCGATCTACTCATTACGGAAATAGAAAGGGAAGCGGGTATAGAGGTAGGTACGATTAAACTGTTTGCTGCAATAGAAAGTGCTTTAGGCATTTTAAATGCTTATCCTATAGCAATCGCAAGTAAAAGGTTGGTGGGTATTGCAATTGGCGCAGAGGATTTTGTAACAGACTTAAAAACGACAAGATCAAAAGAAGGTATAGAACTTTTAACTGCCAGAAGCCAAATCCTCTTTGCTGCGAGAGCTGCAAAAATATCAGCAATTGATACGGTTTTTTCAAACGTAGAAGATGAGGAGGGGTTAATCCGAGAAACAAAGCTCATCAAACAGTTAGGCTTTGACGGGAAATCAGTGATCAATCCAAGACAAATAGAGGCAGTACATAACATATTTACACCATCCCAAATAGAGATTAAGAATGCAAGGCGGATCATCGCGGCGATAAAACAGGCAGAAGCAAGTGGATCAGGTGTTATCGCATTAGATGGAAAAATGATAGATAAACCTATCGTTGAAAGAGCAATCAGAGTCCTTGACTTAGCAAATGCAACTAGAACATACAATGAGGAAAGTGGTGAGTTTGATGATTAATGCCATAGGCAGAGATATACCGGATCAATTACCAGGCTATGGAAAATTAAGCCTTTATAATGGTTATGTGGGTGAAGAACTGCAAAAAGTGACAAAAAAATTTAAAGAGAGATTAGTATATCCTAATCGTAAAAAAATAATATCGACGATTGAGCGTGCAGTAAAAGGATGTGAACTTAAGGATGGTATGACCATATCCTTCCACCATCACTTCAGAAGTGGGGATCTCATTATTAACATGGTGATGGATGTTATTGCAAGTTTAGGTATAAAAGATTTAACGGTAGCAGCAAGCTCATTAACAGATATACATAAAGCACTCATTCCTCATGTGAAAAATGGGGTCATAAAGAAATTAGAAACAAGTGGCTTAAGAGGCGAATTAGCAGAATTTATTTCTGATGGTCTGATGGAGGTACCAGTTCAAATTCGTTCTCATGGGGGAAGAGCAAGAGCTATCTCTTCGGGTGACATTAAAATAGATGTAGCATTTTTGGGTGTGCCTTCTTGTGATGCATTTGGTAATGCCAATGGATTTAGTGGAATGAATGCATGCGGTTCGCTGGGCTATGCAAAAGTGGATGCACTTTATGCAGAACACGTGGTCATGATTACGGACAATTTAGTGGATTACCCCAATATCCCCTTTAGCATCCCACAGTATCAAGTAGATTGTGTAGTGGTAGTAGATAAGGTAGGGGATAATGGCGGCATTATGTCAGATGCAACCCGATTTACCAAAAATCCAAGAGATTTATTGATTGCTAAGCATGCAGCAGATGTTATAGAAGCTTCTGGCTATTTCTATGATGGTTTTTCTTTCCAAACAGGATCGGGGGGGGCTGCTTTAGCTGCAACCCGGTTTATGAGGGATAAAATGCTTGCCAAAAACATCAAGGCAAGCTTTGCCCTTGGGGGCATAACAGGGCAAATCGTTCAGCTTCATGAAGAAGGGTTGATAGGCAAGTTGCTTGATGTACAAAGTTTTGATTTAACAGCAGTGGATTCGTTGAGGAAAAATCCTCTTCATTATGAAATAGATGCAACATATTATGCAAGCGCTTTTCAAGAGGGAAGTGCAGTCAACCAACTGGATGTGGTTGTGCTAAGTGCTTTAGAGATAGATGTTGATTTTAATGTTAATGTTATAACGGGTTCCGATGGGGTTATAAGAGGTGCCTCTGGCGGGCATTGCGATACAGCAGCAGGAGCCAGTGTGACCATTGTTGTCGCACCGCTGATGAGAGGGCGAATAGCTACAATCTGTAATCGTGTACATACGGTTGTTACACCGGGTAAGACGGTAGATGTACTTGTAACAGACCAAGGTATCGCTGTAAATCCACTGCGGCCTGAACTAGAGGAAAAGCTAAAAAGGGCAGGACTACCGGTAGTGACGATGAGGGAGCTTCAAGAAAAAGCACAAAAAGTGACAGGGAAGCCCCATGAAATTAAAGTCAAAGACAGAATTGTCGGTGTTGTTAATTATCGAGATGGTTCTGTCATTGATGTGATTTACCAAGTCAGTAGATAAGGATAACGTTATCATGGATCTTGAATTAATCCTTGAGCAATTATTATTATCCCGTGAAAAACGAGAGAAGAGACAGTATGACCTCGTAAAAACCTATGGTAAAAGCTTAATATCCTTTATGGTAAATATGCCAGGAGCTTCAAAGGATACAGGCTTATCAAGAGAAATACATCAGATAGGCATGCAGGTATTAGATCAGTTTATAGAAACCAATCATTTAAAAGTATTGTATCGCAGCGTAGAAAACAAGGTTACAGGAACAGAAGGGTATATTGTTTTGGATTATCCGGCACAAGAACTCAAGAGGCGATTAATAGAAAAAGAAGATGAACACCCTATTGGCAGACTATTTGATTTTGATGTGATTGATGAAAATTATCAAATCTTATCAAGAACAATGTTTGATAAAAGCAACAGAAAATGTTTGATATGTCATGAGGAAGCTGTTATTTGCAGACGGACTCAAAAACATACATATGAACAAATCATTCAAAAAATGAAGGATATGGTTCTAAAAAATAATCTATAAGGGGGTGTGAGATAAAAAAGATAATAGGCAGATGTTCGAAATCAAATATAGACGCAAAATATAATAATAGTATGAATAAAAAAGGGGAGGTATTCGTTTATGAAAAAGAGTTTTAAACAAATCACAAAAGTAGTTGCATCTATCATGGTAATAAGTTTTGCATTTACGGGCTGTCAATCTAAAGAGAGCACATACCCAAGTAAAAAAATTGATTTTATAGCACCAGGAGGAGCAGGTGGCGGATGGGATACAGCTATTCGAACAGTTGCACAAACCCTTCAAACAACTAAGCTTGTAACAGTTCCGATGCCAGTAACAAATCTTGCAGGAGGTGGGGGAGGAGTTGCACTTGCTGACCTACAGAAAAAAGTAGGTGATGATCAGACTATTGTTGTTTATTCACCACCACTATTATTAATTAATTTAAATGGTACAGCTGAAAATAGCTATAATGATTTGACACCTATTTCTAGACTCATAACAGATTATGGTTGCTTTGTAGTTTCAAAAAATTCAAAATATAAAACCATCAATGAGGTGTTTGATGCCTTAAAGGCAGATCCTAAGAGTGTCAAGTTTGGTGGTAACTCAGCCGCTGGCAGTATGGATCATATTCAATTTGTTGTAGCAGCGCAGGCAGCTGGAATTGAAGATATCAAAGCATTAGATTATATTAGCTTCCAAAATAATGAAGGGGCAGCTCAATTAATGGGTGGACATATTGACTTATTATCAACGGGTATTGCCGATGTTGCTGGTTTAGTTGAAAGTGGGGATTTATTAGCTTTAGCAAGTACAGCAGATCAGAGAGTTGGCGAAGGTGTTATAGCAGAGGTTCCAACCCTTAAGGAACAGGGTATTGACTCAGTATTTTATAACTGGAGAGGTTTGTTTGGCCCTAAAGATATGCCAGCAGACGCTTTAAAATTTTGGGAAGATACTTTGGCCAAAATGGTTGAAACAGAACAATGGAAAGCTGCTTGTACTAAAAATGGATGGACCGAATCCTATGCGGGTTCAGGAGAGTTTAAAACATTTTTAGATGAAACAAATGAAGAGTATAAGGCTGTGCTTGATGATTTAGGTATGTTGAAAAAATAGTTTAAAAATATTTGAATAAAGCCACTGGGTTGTGGCTTTGTTTTTAAAAATAGAATAACGATGATACAACTATAATTTAAGAGGTGAAAAAATTGAACAAAAAAGTAAAAGTTGGGATAGGCGTGACTATGTTTGGATTAACATATATCATTGGGGCATTAGGATTGCCAAGAGCACCTGTAGGTGATCCATTTGCTCCAATTGTATATCCGTTATTATTAGGGATTTTTCTCACCGTGTGTGGGGTGCTCCAATTGGTAACAGGTGTTATCAAGCAAAGGAAAGAACAGAGACAAGTATCAAGAAAATTTGAAGCAACACCTGTGGTCAAGCTTATTGTTATAAGTGTTTTTGCGGCTATTGGTTATGCCCTATTATTTGATGCTTTAGGGTATATCATTTCAACTTGCTTATTCTTAGGAACCACTCTATTTTCGCTTAATGGGAAAGAGAAATGGAAGACCAATATTTTGGTAGCAATTCTCTTTAGTATATCGGTTTACTTTTTATTCTCAAATCTTTTAGCAATACCATTACCTAGAATTCCTATTCTAGATATATAAGGAGGTTATTAAATAATGGCTGAGATATTACAAAGTTTATTTCAAGGTTTTCAAGTAGCCCTAACGCCAGAAATGATTTTTTGGGTTACCCTTGGGGGTATTCTTGGAACAATTGTTGGTATGCTGCCAGGGCTTGGCCCTGCTACGGGGGTTGCAGTTTTACTCCCCATTACTTTTACGATGGGGCCTACAGCAGCACTGATTACAATGTGTGGTATTTATTATGGGGCAATGTTTGGGGGTTCAAGAGCATCAATTCTTATTAATACACCAGGCGATGGAGCGGCCATGGCAGCAACATTCGATGGCTATCCAATGGCCATGAATGGCCGGGCGGAAGCTGCTCTTGCCATGTCGGGCATCGCATCATTTATTGGGGGGACGATATCGGCGGTATTAATGGTTTTTGTAGCCGTGCCAGTTGCCAGATTTGCTATTAAATTTGGACCTGCTGAATATTGTTTACTTATGGTTGCTGCTTTATCTATGACAGCGTCTATGTCAAAGAAAAACATGACAAATGGTTTTATATCCATGTTTCTTGGGTTAATGGTTGCGACAGTGGGGCTTGATGCCCAAACAGGAACAAACCGTTTCACCTTTGGAAGTATGGAGCTTCAAGGAGGCATTGATTTCTTAATTGTAATTATAGGTGTATTTGCCATTGGTGAGGTATTTAAAAGTTATGGCAGTATCCTTACTGGTAAGAAAAAGATGCAGACTAAATTTGGGAAAATATGGATAACCAAAGAGGATTGGAGAAAATCATGGATACCGATTCTTAGAAGTACGCCGTTAGGTTTTATTGTAGGAGCATTACCGGGTGCTGGTGGGACCATGGCGGCTCTAATGGCTTATAACAATGAAAAGCAGATTTCAAAGAATCCAGAAGCATTTGGTAAAGGTGAGATTGTTGGACTTGCAGCCCCAGAAGCTGCAAACAATGCGGCCTCGGTAGGAGCGCTTATTCCAATGTTAACACTGGGCATTCCGGGTTCAGGAACAACGGCAATTATGATGGGTGCATTACTCATGTTAGGCTTACAGCCAGGTCCATTGCTGTTCACACAACATCCAGATGTTGCTTGGGGGCTGATTGCGAGTATGTTTGTTGGAAACTTGATATTAGCACTTATTAATATTCCTTTATGTGGTGCATTGGTTCGCGTACTTTCTGTACCACCAAAAATTCTTTATCCTTGTGTATTAGGGTTATCTTTTATTGGTGTTTATGCAATTGGAAATAGTACAATGGATTTCTATCTTATGTTAGGGTTTGGCCTTTTAGGTATGTTGCTAGAAAGTGTTAAAATACCAACAGCACCGATGATTTTAGGTGCAATTGTAGGCGGAACGATGGAAACTTCTTTTAGACAAGCCTTAACAATATCCAATGGCAGTTTTGGTATATTCTTTAAATCGCCTATTGCCATTTCACTGATTATTATTACAATCATATCAATTGTATACCCCATACTGAAAGACAAGATGTTAGAAAAAAGAAGAACAAGTACATCCGCTTAGATCGTAAGAGCTTGAAAATAAGGGAGAGTATCAATGACTCATATAAGGATCTATGAAAAAATAAACCAATGTGCTCTACAAGCGCTGCTGTATGAAGTGACAGTATCTCCAAAGCCAGGTTTAGTTGACCGTTACAATAGTGGAGCTCATAAAGACATGGACATTTTCACTTTTATGAGCAGCAGTGCAGCTTTATCTCATTATTTTTATGATTGCAGTGTTAAAACAATAAACATCTTAGAAAATTTTAAAGACGAGCAGTTATATAATCATCTATTTATCACATTAAGAAAAATAGGTCTTCAAGCTGAAAACAATATGTATAAAGCAACCAAAGGAGTCAATACCCACAAAGGATTAATATTTTCTTTAGGTCTTATCGCTGCAGCGGCATCTATAGTATTTTATAAAACACAGGATTTGAAAATTTCTATTACAGATGTATCAGAAGAATTAAAAAAAGTAACCAAAGGTTTATGTCAAAAAGACTTTGCAAATATTGACAAAAAAGAAATATTAAGTGCTGGAGAAAAACTTTATTTGAATGATGGGATTAAAGGGATTAGAGGAGAAGCAGAAAAAGGATTTCCGTCTGTAACTGATCTGGCCTATCCTAAACTGTGTGAATATATACAACATACAAGTCATTCCTTTAATGATATACTAGTTAATGTACTCCTTCACCTAATGGCGACAACAGAAGATACTAATATTTTGTCAAGACATGATATAGCCACCTTAAATGATGTTCAAAAAAAAGCCAAGGAAGCGTTAGAGTTAGGCGGCATATTTACCGGAGACGGAAAAGCATATGTTCAACACATGGACAGAGATTTCATAAAAAGAAATATTAGCCCTGGTGGAGCTGCAGATTTACTAGCAGTGACGGTTATGTTTTATTCACTACAAAACAATACGATATAAACACCTGAGATAATGTACGAACGCCTACGCGCACTATGGCGTTAAGTGGTGTGGTGGGATAATGATTTAAGATATGAAAAACCGTATAATAAATAAAAAGACATTCTATATTAAGCTAATAAAATATAGAATGTTTTTTTATTTATTATTTTAGAATGTAATAATGAATCAATTGCTAAATAAAAGTTAAATATGGTTTAAGATATAAATATTTACTTGACAGTGCAATTGGAAATATGTAACAATAAGAGAAATTTATACATAACATTATATAATAAGTATGATATAAAATGTTTTATTGAGGGGGGTTGCATAATGGATACAGATAAACTATTAACCATTAAAGCGCATTTAAAAGAGAAGGGAAAGGCCATTCCTGAGTATATACAACGGGATCCTTACCACTGGAATTCAAAGCTGTATATGGCAAAGCTGCTTTATGAAATGGGTGAGACAAAGGAGGCGTATATGATCCTTAGAAATATTTATGAGGAAAATACCTTCAGGTTTGATAAGGCTACCCATGGGGCATATGAAGAATATATTATAGAAAAGGTTAAGTTTTTTGAAGAACTTGCCAAGCTCAGTTTGGAGGTCACCAAGGAGCCGTCTCAGAGTATTCCTTATTTGGATGAAGCGCTCATCATGCTAGATGGTGCGGAAAGTGTCCATCCCTATATTAATCCAAATGATATTGCACAGCTCAAGAAATCTTATCTTAAGATGCTGGCTTAGGAATAAAATTTGATAATTAGTCATTAAGTGAAAGTGTTTATAATCCTCTATGGTAGAAAATCCATAGAGGATTTTTAAATACAAAATATGGTATAATAGATGGAGAGTAAAGGATAATAAAGTAACAGATGAACCTAAGGAAAAGAGGTTTTGTACAGTGAATGTGGAATTTATTTTAGGAAGAGCTGGGAGCGGAAAGACGACCTATTGTTATAATCAGATAGAAAATGAACTAAAGGAAGATCACTTTACAGATCTTTATCTATTAGTTCCAGAGCAGTTTAATCTTCAGACGCAAATGGACCTTTCAAAAAGATTGTATCCAGGACTATTAAGAGCACAAGTCATAAGCTTTAATAACCTGGCTAAACAAATTTTAAAAGAAACAGGGGAGATGACAGTCCCTGCAATAGATGATTTAGAAAGGGTTATGATCCTTAAAAAGATTATGGAGGATCACAAAAAAGAACTTATTTTTTTCAAAAAAAGTATTTATAACACCGGTTTTATTGAGAATATCAATCGTTTTATTGAGGTATTAGAGCAGACTTGTACCTCACAGAAAGTACTTCAAGATTTTATAGAGGATGCTAGATCCAGTACCTTATTTAAAAGTAAGCTGCAGGATATTATGACCATCTATACCCATTTTGAAGCTTATATAGCAGGGCATTTTATAACGACCGAAAAAACAATGCAATTACTCGCGGGGAGTATTCCTAAAAGCCAACAATTAGAGAATACGACGCTATGGATAGATGGATTTTATGGCTTTACTAATGCACAGCTGAATAGTGTTAGGGCACTTATTAAAAAGTGCCAAAAAGTTAAGATTACGTTACCGTCTGATAAAGTTTATCAGCTAGGGGATAAAATAAGAGAAACCCATCCTTTTTATGAGAGCATCAAAACGTACCAGAGAATAATGGGTATATGCCAGGAGGAGCAGTTGACTTACAGTACCCATTATCTTTCAGCAGAGGAAATCAAAAATCACGGGATATCAGAGGAAATCGCATATATCGAAGAGAACTATCTCAATGCCTATACCCCTCCATTTACCAAAGAGATAAAAGATTTGAGCCTTTATAGGCATACCAATAAAAATGATGAAATTGAACAGACAGCCAAAATGATTATAGAATTAGTGAGAGATTATGGGTATAGATATCATGATATAGCTGTTATAGTAGGGGATCTGTCAGCGTATAAATCCAGTATACAAAGTGTTTTTAAAGAGTATGAGATTCCTTGCTTTTTGGATATGAAGAGAAGTCTCCATACCAATAGCTTAGTTGCAGCCCTAGAAGGAGTATTAGAAGTCATCACTTCTAGCTATGCTTATAAAAGTATGATGGCACTTTTGAGGACTTATATTTTTAATATTGATAGGGAAGATATTGATTATCTGGAGAATTATATTTTAGCCTATGGTATAAAAGGTAAGAAAAAGTGGCGGGAAGTATGGCAGTTTGATCAAAAAGGAGCGTTTTTAGAAGAACGAATCAATGCCATTCGGGAAAAGGTATTAGGGCCTATTGCAGCGTTGGAGCAACGCATTCAAGATGCCAAACGAGATAAGGCTCTAAGTGTAGCAGACTTAACTAAAAGTCTGTATTATTTTCTGGAAGACACAGAGGCCTATGACGGCTTACAAAAGCATATTGCCTATCATCAAAAGACCCATAATAGAGAACTAGAGCTGGAAAATACTCAAATTTGGGAGCAGGTTGTAGAAATATTTGAACGTCTTGTAGCTATTTTGGGAGAAGAGCAGGTGACTGTAGGTGCCTATAAAAGGATTATCAGTACAAGCTTTTCTTACCTCAAAATGGGCATTATCCCGCCGTCACAGGATCAGGTGCTGATTGGGACCATTGATAGGACCAGACTCCCAAGAATAAAAGCTATGTTTATTATGGGCATGAATGAGGGACTTATTCCGAAGATAGGTAATACAATAGAATTATTTTCAGATATGGATAAGGTTACTTTAAATACTTTGTGTCAGGGAAGTGATTATGAAAAAGACAGTTTCTATGACAAAGTGATTAATGAGCCGATGTATGCCTCAAGTTTTGCAGTGTATACGGCGCTTACTAGAGCCACAGACAAGCTGTATATAAGTGCGGTTTTGGCTGATGAAAATGGCAAATCCTTAAGACCTTCACTTATTTTTTATAAAATTAAAAAGATATTCAAAGGGGCAGAAAAACAACTTATACCCCACTTGTTAGAACAGGTAAATAGCCCACTGCCTACCTTTGGATATGTAGGCGGGTTATTAAGGGCGTATATGGAGGACAGGGAAAAGGAAGAGGATTGGAAAGATATTGTAAGCTGGTATTTTGATAAACAAGAGTGGCAGACCAGACTGCTGGAACTGCCGGCCAATCTAAGCTATACCAATCAGCAGCATTATCTGGATAAAGAGACAACCCCTTTACTTTATGATGCTACCTTAAAGACGAATATCTCTCAATTAGAAACTTTTAGGAGCTGTGCATGCTGCTATTTTATTAAGTATGGCATAAAAGCAGAAGAGAGAAAAATATTTTCATGGGATAGCGCCAAGATAGGTACTTTATTTCATGCCTCTTTGGAGCAGTACCCTAAGGAATTAGAAAAACTTGGGACAAACTGGACAGAGGCCAGTGAAAATCAGATGGAACAGGCTGTCAAAGAGGCGACGCTGTTTGCTGTAGACCATTACCAAATAGCTGACAAAGATACGGGTAAATTTAAATATACTGCTTCAAAGCTAGAAAAAATGACGAAGCGGGCCATCAAGGCTTTAACGGTGCATCTAAGAAATGGTGCTTTTATTCCCAAGGACTACGAGGTTAATTTTGCAGAAGGTGAAGCACTGCCCCCTATTGAAATTATCATTGATGAAGAAAAAAAGCTGCTTATTACAGGGCAGATAGACAGAGTCGATATTTATTACAAAGATGCAGACAGAAGTTATATTAAGATTTTAGATTACAAAACAGGCAATAAGTTATTTAGCTTACTGGAGGTCTATTATGGATTGCAGCTGCAGCTGCTCTTATACCTAGATGCCTATCTCAAGCTTAATAAAGAGTATGAACCAGGGGGAATTTTTTATTTTCATATTACCAATCCTTATATCAGCTATCAGGCGGGCATGAATGAAGAAGAAATAGATGAGAAGAACTTAAAGCAGTTCAAACTGTCAGGCTTAGCTCTAGATGAGCTCGAAATTATTTCAGCCTTAGATAAGAACCATACAGGGAGCACCATACCTGTCAGTATCAATAAAGACGGCAGTATAAAAAAAGGATCAGCCGTGGCAAGTGGAGAAGAATTTCAGAATCTGGAAGATCATATTGTGCATACAATCAGGACGTTGGGCAAGCAGATTCTAGAGGGAAAAGTAAGTGCGAAACCCTTTAAGCTCGGCACCAAACATCCTTGTTTATATTGTGCATACAGTACCATTTGTCAATTTGATGAAAGCCAGCCGGACAATAGCTATGAGACACTAGATACGCTGAGCAAAGAAGAAGTTTGGGAAAAACTATGTTTAGGAAAGGAAACCAAATAGATGGGATGGACAAATGCGCAGCAGGCAGCAATAGATAAAAGACATGCAGATATATTGGTTTCAGCGGCAGCGGGCTCGGGTAAAACGGCCGTATTAACCGAAAGAGTCATGAACAGAATAGCAGGGACTGACAAGGAAGAACCTATTCCAATAGACAGGTTCTTAATTGTGACCTTTACCAGTGCGGCTGCTAATGAAATGAAAGAGCGTATCAGCGGTAAGCTGTCTGACAGGATACTGGCACTGCAGAATGAGGAAGTGTATACACCAGAAATAAGAGAAAAAATGGCTTATTTAGAAAAACAGATTTCATTGATACAAACAGCATCGATTTCCACCATACATTCCTTTTGTCTTAAGGTCATTAAGAGTTATTTTAATAAACTAGAGATAGATCCTAATATTAAGGTAGCCCATCAAGCAGAGCTTTCTATTATGAAGATGGAAATTTTAGAGGGGTTGATAGAAGAAAAACTGGATGAAGGAGAAACAGGATTTTTAAGACTAGCAGAAATTTATGGCAGTGTTCAGGGCATGGCACCTCTTATGAAACTTATTTTAGAAGTCCATTCTTTTTCTAAAAGCACACCCTTACCAGAAGTATGGCTGGATGAAAAGGTCAGGATGTTATGCAGCAGTTATAAGGACTTAGAAGAAATGCCATGGAGCGTAGCGATTAAAAGCAATGTCTGCAATCAACTAGAAGACCTATTAATACTTTATCAAGAAGCGTTTAAATTATGTGATAAGGCAAACGGACCAGAGCTTTATAAAGCACTGCTGGAGGAAGATATCAAGCAGATAGGGGAAATTGATTTTAAAAGCACACTAAGTGAAATCATCACAAAAATAAATCATATCAACTTTGGCAGTCTGCCAAGGAAAAAACAAGACTGTGACGAGGGACTTAAGGAACAGGTTAAAGCCTATAGGAATCTAGTCAAAGACAGTATAAAGGATATGAAAGAGGATTTGGCTTTTATCAATGATTATAAAGTAGTTCAAACGCTGCCGCTTACAGGGGAGCTGATGAAAGAGCTGGTTGCGCTGATTAAAATATTTGAAGACAGATACCAGATGAGTAAGCAAACTAAGGGAATTGTGGATTACAATGACCTCGAACATCTATGTATGAAGGTGCTTATAGAGCCGCAGTTTGATACATCGGGTATATTAACAGGGATTGTTTATACAGATGCAGCAAAGGAACTGAGTCAATTTTATAAAGAGGTTTATATTGATGAGTATCAAGACAGTAATACTGTACAGGAAATGATCCTTAGTGCCATTGCACAGAGGAAGGGTGAGCAAGGCCCTACACGTTTTATGGTAGGGGACATGAAGCAAAGCATCTATCGTTTTAGGTTAGCCAATCCACTGATATTTGCAGACAAGTATGAAAAGTGGGAAAAATATTTGGGAGAGGAAGAAAGCAGTGCAGAGCAAGTTTGTATTGACCTTTCTCAAAATTTTAGAAGCAGGAAAAATATTTTAGCGGGTGTCAATGATTTGTTTAGTCAACTGATGAGTAAGGAAGTAGGGGAACTGGAATACGATGAGTATGCCAGCCTTAAGGTAGGTAATTTGTATCAGGAGGGAGTCTTAGAAGAGCCGGAGACTCAAAGCATTGCCGATACCGTAGAGCTGCACCTGTTAGAAACTAAGATCAAGGAAGAACAAAAAGAAGCCTTAGAGGATGAAGATGAAATGGATGAGATGAAGACCGTTGAGTGGGAAGCTTTGATGACAGCAACACTCATAGATAAGCTTTTGAAAGGGGAAGGAAACCCCACTCATCTATATGATAAAGAGATCAAGGGCTATAGAAAGATTGAACCAAGGGATATTGTGATACTCCTTAGAGCCACCAAGGATAAGGCGGCAGTATTTGAGAATGCACTGATTAATAAAGGCATAGGGGCCTATGCAGATATAACCAGCAGCTTTTTTGAAGCCATAGAAGTCGAGACAATGATAGCTTTTATGAAAATTATTGATAACCCCTTGCAGGACATCCCGCTTATTACAGTGCTTCGTTCACCTATAGTAGGGGTTAGTTTAGATGATTTGGTGATCATCAGAAAAGCATCGGACACTGGATGTTTTTACGAGGCACTAAAGGCTTATTTGTTAACCAGTGGGGCGAAGGACTCCATTAAGCAGTTTGCTCAGCTATTACAAAGTTACCGTATTCGAAGCAATCACTATGCGATAGAGGAACTGCTTTCTGAAATTTATGTGGAATCGGGGTATTACAGATATGTTTCTATGCTACCAACAGGGGCCAAAAAGAAAGCAAATCTCAGAATGCTTAGAAAATATGCTGAAGAGTTTGAAGAAAATACCCATGGCAAACTTTTTAGCTTTATTCATTATCTCGATCAGCTCAAAGAAACCGGTGAAGGTTTAGAGGAGGCCAAGCTTATAGGAGAAAGCGAAAATCTAGTACGAATCATGAGCATTCACAAAAGCAAAGGCTTAGAGTTTGGGGTGGTATTTTTATGCGATACAGCCAAACGATTTAATCATAAAGATGTCGCTAAAAGTGTACTCTTGCACCATGAATTAGGATTAGCGCCAGAGTTTATAGACATAGAAAGTCATGTGAAATACCCCACCATTCCTAAAATGGCTGTAAAAAGTCAAATTTTAAGAGAAAATATTTCCGAGGAAATGAGAGTCCTCTATGTAGCATTGACTCGGGCAAAGGAAAAACTCTTTATTACAGGTGTAATTTCAGATTTTTTAAAGAAAACTAGAGAATGGAGCTTATTTGGAGCCAGAACTCAACAAGGTATCGTGCCTTTAGGAATTAGACGGGGCGGATCCTATCTAAACTGGATGGGAATGAGCCTGTATGCACATAGTGGTTTTGGGGCCATAAGGGACAACGCACAGATAGCATCTGAGTTTAGTTTTGAAGGAACCTCCAAATGGCACCTGCAGTTGTGGGATAAGACGCTTCTAAGCACCCAAGCAGAAACTGCTAAAAGCCTTCATGCGGTTAAAGAAGAAATTTTAAGTCAGTGGGATTCAGAAAAAGAGTATGGAGGGTATAAGGAAGAGATTTACAGGAGACTGAATTTCAAATATAAACATCAAGAAGCTGTGATTCTGCCCACAAAACTCTCTGTTTCTGAAATCAAACAGCATACGGCTAACCAACAGCAGCAGGAAAAAAGAGTACCTGTTTTTATGAGAGAAAATGAGCCTATTAAGGGAGCCCAGAGAGGAACACTTATTCATAGTATTTTTGAACATTTAGATTTTCTGCATTATACAAAAGAAGAAGAAATCAGAGAGGCTGTTGAAAATCTGGTTGTACAGCAAAAGGTGCAACAGGAAGCACTGCAGGTAGTAGATATTAAGCGCTTAGCACAATTTGCTAGTTCAGATAGGATTGCCAGAATGAGAAAAGCCAAGCATGTATGGAAGGAAAAGCAATTTGTTTATTTAGAAGATGCAAAAGTCATAGACGACACCTATCCAGCTGATGAGAAAATATTGATACAAGGGATGATAGATACCTTCTTTATAGAAGAGGATGGTGTTGTTATTATTGATTATAAGACAGATTTTATAGATGTAAACAACAGGGAAGAGAGTATAGCGGCCCTTAAGGAAAGATATAGCATGCAATTAGACTTTTATGCAAGAGCGATAGGAGAAATGACTCAAAAACCTGTCAAAGAGAAATGTATTTATTTATATCACATTAATCAGTGGATTACGCTATAACACACAACTACTCATGGAGGACGGGATATGATTAAACTTATTGTATCAGATATGGACGGCACACTACTGAACAACAAAGGAGAGCTTTCACCAGAATTTTTTGAAGTTTTTAAGGAACTCAAAAAGAGAGGGATAGTTTTTGCAGTAGCAAGCGGCAGGCAATATTTTACCCTGCACCAGACCTTTAAAGCAATAGCAGAGGATATTATTTTTATTGCAGAAAATGGTACCTATGGACTCTATAAAGGACAGGAAATAGCACACAATCCGCTGGAAGAGAGTCTGGTCAAAGCACTTATTCAAAAAGGAAGATTAATCAAAGATACCGATATTGTGGTATGTACTAAAACAGGCGCTTATATTGAAAATAACACCCCAAGGCTTATCGACGAGGTGAAAAAGTATTATGTGAAACATGACATTGTAGAGGATTTGATGCAGGTAAAGGGAGATGTTTTAAAAGTGACTTTATGTGATTTTAAAGGGGCAGAGGTCAACAGCCATCCACACTTTATAGATCTAAAAGAAACCCTTCAAATCTGTATTGCAGGAGAAAGATGGTTAGATATGATGGCAAAAGGTATCAATAAAGGGACTGTAATCAAACAAATTCAAAAAACTTTTGATATAAAATATGAGGAAACGATGGTATTTGGAGACTATTTAAATGATTATGAGATGATGGAAAATGCTTATTATAGTTATGCTATGGAGAATGCTCACCCAGAACTTAAAAAGGCAGCTAGGTTTAGGGCCCAAAGCAACGAAGCAAATGGGGTTATTGAGAAGATAAAAGAGATGCTGCTAAAGCCATAAAAGGGGGAAAGTTTTAGTGACAAGTCCGAGGGGTGGAGTGCTTTAGGCTCCCCATGCAAGACTTGTCACTAAAAAGGTTTAGGGTGTAAAAGAATACTCTGTTTCCAGTACCTCTACAAGATTATTAATATCCCGTATGCCATCTGACATGCCTTTGGCAAGGATATTAGCCCGATCCATGCCGGACTGCCAGGAGAATAGTCCGCCTAGACAATTTTCCCTCACATAGATGGCTTTATAATAAATAGAACGCAGGTCATCATAGGAATAAACAAAATTACCGTTAGAATCCACGATATAAGAGGCTTTAGCCGTATCATCCCATCTGGCGGTATAGCCATTTTGATTAATATAATCTTGTCTTAAATCATCAAAAGTAATGGTTCGTGTGGCGCCATATCTGCCGTAGAAAGGAAGCCCCATTAATATTTTGTTGGAGGGCATACCGGCAGCGATGAGGTTTCTGATTTGAGCATCTACACTTCGGCCGCTAAGAGCCAATTCAGAAGGGTACAAATTAGCCTGATGTGTTGCGGCACTTGGGCCGGTCTCACCAGCATTAAAGTCATAGGCCATTAGGTTAAAATAATTAATTAAAGGAGCAATTCTGCTGATTTCAACATTATTGATATAGGAGGAATCACCCGTTCCTGCAACCGTGATCCATTTATTTGGACCTAATACATCACGAAGTGCTGTAATAAGCAGCGTGAAATTTTCTCTGTCAGCTGGGCTTGACTTAATCCCTGCAATACTGCTGCCAGGGTATTCCCAATCGAGGTCAATTCCATCTAGGTTATAAGTATCTACCCAGCGCTTGGCTTCTCTTGCGAAAGCGTATCTTGAGGCAGGGGTCGAAGCGGCATCAGAGAAACCTTCAGCGCCCCAGCCGCCTATGGCCATAAGCACCTTTAGATCAGGATTGCTGCTTCTTAAATCTGCGAGTTCTTCAAGATATCTGACGGAGTAGGGCTCAAAAGTACCATCTGGATTGATAAGTGCAAAAGCATAAATGACAAAATCAAGCAATAGAGGATCGACGTTTACAGGATTACCAAGAACATATTCCCCTACAATAGGTACGATATCGCAAAAAGGATTAGAGCCAGAAGGTTGATTTTCTAGGCCTTGAATTTGTGTGCGATAGGTGGATTTGAGATGCTCTAAGGTTTTAAAAACTTCACCCATTTGGAGGCTTTGAGGAGAGGCATAGGTCTTAATATCCATTAAGGTTTGATCTGGAGCAATAATTAATAGATGAATGCCAGTGCTTCTAGTCGAGGCTGGGGGATTGTCTATTTCCAGCACTTGACTAACTGTACCTTTGCGGTCATCGATGATAGGAAAAGGCATAGTGTTAATATTAGATCTGTAGACAGAATAAAGCCACTGAAGATGTGTGGCGTTTTTATCCATGCTTATACCAATAAGCGCGGTATCGTTTCTTGTAAATTCTTTGTGATGTTTGATAAACAAAATCCAATCATTACGATGCATCAGATTAAATTCACCAGGGCTGCAAAAAAGAACTACCCATTTGCCCGCATAGTCCGAAAGTTTAATAAGACCTTGGGTGCTTGAGGCAGTAAAATCAGGGACTTTGCAGCCTGGTTTTAGCGTAGTATTCATATTGATCACTCCTTACAAAATGGTAATGTAATACTTAAATGAAGGGCCGCACTAACTTGATTACTATTTCATTTTATACTATTCGTAAAGAAACAAGATTATGATATTTTGGCGGAATAAAAACAGGCTCCAAGAAATATTATTAAAGATTTGTATAAAAATAAGAGATAGGGACAATGGGTGAATAAACTCAGTTAAATAGGTTATACTTCAAATACCAATCTTTAACCATTAAGGAGGTCATTTTGTGAGCCGTGTAAAAGATATCATCAAAGCTAGAACGATACTAGAGCATATCATTCAAGGGAGAGAACCACTGACAGGCATAGAGGTAAGCCGGGAAAGTTTTCTTGATAGTTCGGAGCTGATCAGAAGTTTGTCTCAGGTAGTGAGCACTTTAACCCATTTATTAGAAGACTCCTCTTACAGACCAAAGGATACAAGAAAAGAATTTGATATTACCCCAGAGCAGTTAGCTCAAGTCAAGTTTCCACAAGATAAGATTGGCGTTACGATTGCTGCTAAATGTATTAATGCCGCAATTGACACCAGTCAAATCAAAGAGATTACAGGTATCAAAATCAATGCAAGACTTAAAGAACAGGGTATTCTCAGTGAAAAAATAGACGCTTCAGGGAAAAAAAGTACAATAACCAATGCAACCTCTCATAGATATGGGATAGAGACGATTAAAAGGAGTTTTAATGGGCAAGAGTACGAAAAAATCGTTTTTAATGACAAAGGTAAACGCCTATTATTGGAAAACTTTATTAAATTTATGAGATTAGAAGAAGCAGCAGCAATAAAATCAGAATAAGGCGCTCATTTTGAGTGCCTTTTCAAGTATAAGCACTAAAATATAGAAAATATATTGACAAAACAGTAAAACTTGATACTATTATACAGTACAGATGAATAGGGTTTGTGTTGGAGTAGAACATAAATCACATAATTCGTCCATTTAGAAGCTTAAATAGTAAAAAAATACATAAGGAGGCTATGTGATATACGCAGTATAGAGTAGGACATGTTGGAGCATTATGATAACTTATAATCCCCTTTTCAAACAGTAACAGCTTATTTGAAAAGGGGATTATTTTTATGGAAGGGCTTACAAGTATCAAAGGATATGTTATACTTTTAAAAAGAGTAAACGCTTTAAAAATAGAGGTGAAAAAGATGATAGCATTTTTTACTACAGGAATAGGATTATATCTCATTATATTTGCTGCAAAAGTCATTGAGGTAGCATTGGCGATTTTAAGAACGATTATGATTACAAAAGGAGAGCGGATTATAGGCTCCTTTATTGGTTTTTTTGAGGTGCTTATTTGGGTTGTGCTTGTAAGTACTGTATTAACAGACATTTCAGCAGACCCCTATAAAATCGTAGCCTTTGCTTTAGGCTTTTCGGCAGGCAACTATTTAGGATCGGTATTAGAGTCTAAAATTGGCCTTGGAACAACTACAATCACTGTCATTGTAGGTCAGGATAAAGGGCCGGCTTTGGCAAAGTATTTACATGAAAAAAATCTTGGAACCACCCTGATGAGTGGCAGTGGCAAAGAAGAAAACTCCAAAAATATTCTTATGCTGGTTGTTAAGAGGAAAAATACCCCACATATCATAGAACTCATTAAAAACTATGATCACACAGCCTTTATTACGATAGCAGAAACCAAACCTGTATATGGCGGATATGGGCTTAAAAAATAAGATCACTTATTGTATATGTCATTTTATAGGGAAAAAGTGAGATGAAAAAATAATGGAAAATATTAACAAAAATTCAAATCCTTAATATACTAGTTAGTAGTAATCAATTAATAGGGTGATTTTAATATGTATCATTCAAATTGTTGTAATTTTAATTTTTGTGGTTCAGATGTTGTTGTATTTTCTACCCTCATTGGGGTTTTGCTTGCTGGTTCACTAAGTGAAAATGGAAAAGACGTTTTAGGTAATGCACTCATGACTGTGGGACAGACGCTGTTAACAGCGGAAGCTGCATGTGGCCCATGTGATAGAATACAAAGCATTAAGGACAATGATGGCTGTGGCAACCCTTATTACGGTGGCAATTTTTAAACTAAAAAGGTAAGAAGCGCTTTGAGAACCGCTTCTTACCTTTTTTAATTTATTTAACAACCATTTCGAGCAGTTTGTTGCTGCGTTCCAAAAAGGCATGCATAGCATCTGGCTTGAGGGTTT
>JARBTY010000162.1 GCA_029239935.1 Clostridia bacterium
CCTATCGTATCTGTCATAGGAACGAGTTCTTCAGGTTTTTCACTGTCCAGCGCCTGATTGATTTGCTCTTTTAGATAATATTGGCCTTCATCAGCTTCTTTTTGCTCCCAGAGACAGGCTATCCTTGTTTTCCCTTCAGCAGTACGCAGCACTTGATTGGTATAGTCCACCCCAGATACCCCGATTATGCCTATATAAACCCCTGCCCCTTTAAAGGGAAGCTCTTTGGGTACGATGCTATAAGACTTTTCTAAGTCTATCAATTGTTTTTCGAGAGGTGCATAACTTAGAATAGGCATTTGATATTGAGCGGTTACAAAGGGTCTCAGAGCTTCTGTCTGATTGTCAAATATACTCTTAGGACCGTATAGCATAGTATAGGTATCACATAGATTGATTGTGTTTATCCCTAAATCAGTATAATATTGGGTGGGTTTATTGTTTCCCCAGTTGAGCAGTACATAGATCCTTTGCTCCCGGCTGATTGTTCTATAAAAAATATCTCTATAAAGCGATGTCCCCTGTCTTAATGCCCTATCCTCCAAGCTCTTTCTTATTCTGAGTTCTCCATTAACTGTCTTTAAATTTTCTTTTATGATTCTATGAACCAACTGTTTTTCTTGATGCCACTTATTGGTCCAGTTCAATCGTTCATAAACAACCAGGTTTTTGTGTAATACTTTGGCTTTTTCAGTTAGATATCTGATGCAGCTTATATACTCTGTTGCTGTTATCTGCCTACTTGCGGCATAACACTTGATACAACTTATGGCATTAACTGCCCCTTCTTCTCTGCTCTGCTCCAATATGCCGGTTTTTATATTATAAGAGATACCTACTGGGTGATGCGGCGAGTAGCTGCCAATAAAAGCTGTCAGGCTGCGTGCTTCTTTTGTGTTTTCTGCCCTTATCAATTCGCCGCAGCTTTCAAGCTCTATATCAAAATCCGGTTCTATACGAAGAACCATTTTACTCAGCCAAATTAAGTACTGTTTTTCTATTTCTATCACGCGATGATAAGCAGTCAATTCTCCTATAAATATACTATATTTACCTAGATACTTTTCGGCTACTTCATCATACTCAACAATGACTTTCATAGTTTCCCCCTTTATACCAATGATGATTTGGCAAGTAGCCTTTGAAGTGCACTGATTTCGAATATGCCGTAACCTTGGCTAGGGTTTGGGTACTCCACTCCTGAAAATTGTTTGATTTCATCTAAAATAATGCGGTTCATAACCAATGTATTTGGAAAAGGAAAAACCTCTTCTTCTATAAATTTCTGATAGAGCACTGCAATAGCCCCTGTCATCATGCCAGCAGCAGCCAGTGTATTGGTTAAGCTGATCCATTGCCCCTGTTTACAAGGCGCTATAATCCCTGCTGAATGAACTAAAAACAATGGCTGTACCTCTCCATCCCAGCTATATCCTCTTCCTGATGACCTTAGTACAATCATATTATCTCTGTCATAACCTCCTACAGTCATCATATGGTTGATACTTGCAGTAGACCCCACTGTCGTAAAGGCCTCAGAAGGATTAAGTTTTACATGGTTATTAATTTCCTGCTGAGAAATCCACATTTTGATGTTGTTATCTACCCCTGGTTCAAGTTCAATCTCTAGGCGCCATCCACCCTCTCTGGGATTATTAATTCTAAACAACATTTCTCTTGTGCCATTGGAGAAATTAATCCGTTCTCCATTACTATAAATCGTTGTACCTCCAGCAATATTGGTAATTCCTGGACTTTTTAAATGAATTGCTTCTGCCGATGTGGCTTGCGGAGGATACAGCGTAGCTCTTCTGATAGTTGAAAAGTTTTGATAAATAACACCTACTACATTTTGATTAGGTGCTTCTACTACAATATTAACAACCTGTACACCCTCCGGTCTGCCTGTAATACTGTAATGATGTTCTTTATCCGCCTCATCCCCTACTGGTAATACAAGAGTAAGGTACGGCCATTCTGCCATTCCAAGCATGACTTGACTTAAGGTGAAAGATCCATCATGGGCATCAATATTGCCGTTAAAGGGCATACATAACACCAGTGGTTTTTGGTTTTGATTGGCAAATGAGATGAGTTTGATCATCCCAATAAGCGCATCTGCCATCAGTACAGCATTTTCACTGGGCATCCCACCATATATTTTTTGCAGTGACTCCGGTGCCCTATTAATCTTGGCCACTAAAAACTCTGCTTCTGTTGCAACACCTCTATAGGCCTCTTCTATACTTAGACCTCCAGCTATCCCTAGTAGCGGTGTTGTGAGTCCTTGAAAATCGCTGATAGGAATCTGTTCTGTAGGGTTATCGGTTGCCAGTGCTGCATTGATTTGTTCCTTCAGATAATAAGTTCCCTCATCTCCTTCTTTTTGTTCCCATATACAAGCAATTCTGCTGCCTCCGTCTTCACTACGGAGTACATTATTGGTATAATCTACGCCATCAACCCCTACAATACCTATATAGATGCCTCTTCCCTTGTGCGAGAGATCTGGTTGTGTCAAGCTAACAGGTCCTGTTCTTTGGATGAACTTTTCATTACAGAGCTGATAACTCAAAATAGGCATATGATATTGGGGTGTTATCTGCATTTTTAATACTTCTTCATATTGGTTAAACAAACGTTTTTCTGCATATAACATGCTATAGTCGTCAATCAATCTGATGGCTTGTATCCCAAGTTCTTCATAGTATGCTGGTTTTCTATAGTTTCCAGAATTCAGAAATACATAGATTTTCTCGTTTTCTGGGATAGTGCCATAAAATACATCTTCATATAACATGCCATTTTTTCTTATATGTTTATAAATCTTTTTAAATCTTGAGGTTTCTCTGGATACATGCAAAAAAGGAAGTGCTCTTTTTAAAGCCTCCTTTGGAGAATCTTCTAAATAGATGACATGATTCGCATAACATTCAAAGGGCCGTTTCAGAGGTGTGTAATATTTACAGATAGACCGCTTGTTGGCTCTTACAATAAGCACACCGTCCATTTTTTCTAGATAAGCATTAGCAATTTTATAAGCTAAAGCCCTATATCTATAAGTTTCATTGGGCACATGTAAACTCCCATAGATGATGATAGGTTTTTGATGCTCCGAAGCTAAAGTTGACAAATAGTGCACACATTTAATATAGTCTCCAGCTGTTATGGTATTACTCTCACTATAGCAGCTTATATAACGCATCTCTGCTCCACGGCCTTTCAAACCCGCCATTTTAAAAGTATGGGTTGAAATATTATAGTATGCATCTGCCGGCCGCCTCTCTCCTTTTGCCCCTATAAAGCCAAAGATTACCTCACAATCTTGTAGGAGCTGCTCATCTATCCATTCTTCCTCACATAATTCCATCGTAAAATTTGGTTCTATATAGTCTACAATTCCGCTCAGCCATTGCAAGTACTTTTCTTCTATCTCTAAAAGACTGCACTTCAAATCTAAAGCTTCTGCCTGTGAAGTATACTGTGTGAGGTAGCCGTTATTTTTTTGATTGCACTCAACAATGACTTGCATATTTGCCTCCTTATAAAACGAAAAATGTGGCTAATAGGGGCTCAAGAGACTCTCTAACAAAAATGCCATAGCCTTGACTTGGATTAGGGTACTCAACCCCCTCAAATTGTCTGAGATCTCCCAGTAAAATACTATCCATTACGAGCGTATTAGGCAAAGGGAACATGCCTTCCTTTATAAACTTACTATACAGCGTTGCAGCCACCCCAGCCATAATACTTGTAGCCGGCAGCGTGCCTGTTATACTTACCCATCTGTCCTTCTTATAAGGCCCTATAATATTATTGGCATCTGTTACTAACCTTGGTCTCACTTGATTATTCCAGCTAAATCCTCTCCCAGAACTTCTGATAACCACCATGCTTTCCCTATTGTACGCACCTGTACCGATAATCCCGATACAAGCTGTTGAACCCACCGTTTTAAGTGGATTAAAAGGATTAAGCGTAATGTAGGGGTTTAATTCCTGTTGCGAAATCCATATATCAATCAGACTCTCTACCGTTGGATCAAGCTCCATCTGAAGCTTCCATTCTCCTGTCTGGGGATTGTTAATTCTAAAAAGCATCTGAAGTGTCCCATTTGAAAAGTTAATATGGGTACCGCTGCTATACACCTCTGCCCCTTGCCCAAGTCTTGTCACCGTTGAATTTTTTAAGTCCACAGACTCTATCTGAATATCCGATGGAGTCTCCAGTCTAATACCTTTAATGGTGGATACTTTTTGACAAATAATACCTACTACATTTTGGCTGCTTCTATCTACTTTAATTCCTATAGTATTGACTTCGCTTTGCTTACCCGAAATAGTAGCATGATGCATTTTGTCTGCTTCTTCTCCCGCAGGCACTACTACCGTGATCCCTGGCCTCTCCCCGATATACTCTACAACATTGTTGAGTATAAAGGTGCCGTCATGGGTATCAATATTACTGTTATAAGGAATGCAAAATACAATAGGACGCCTATTGGCTGTTGCAAACCTTCTAAGTTTTACAAATCCAATCAAAATATCGGGCATCAAAACCGCCCTTTCACTCGGTACCCCTCCATAAATCTCCTGCATGACTCTCGGCGCTGGATTAATTTTGGCTACCAAAAATTCTGCCTCTGTCGCTATGCCTCTATAACTCTTGTTAGTGCTTTTTCCTCCAGCAATACCTAACAACGCAGTCGTTATACCGCTATTTTCCGAAATAGGCACCATCCCACTAGGATCGTCACTTATAAGCGCTTCATCAATCTCTTCTCTATAATAAAATCTTCCTTCTCCCGCTTCTCCTTGCTCCCAAATACAAGCTATTCTAGTTTTGCCCTCCGGCGTTCGAAGCACCTCATTGGTGTAGTCTACCCCATCAATACCTACTAGCCCTATATATACCCCTTCCCCTTTATAAGCAAGTTCTTCTGTCACAAGCTCATAAGCCTCCGGTTTGCTGACTTCATTACCACTGTACAGTCCCGCACTTAAGACAGGCATTTGATATTGAGGCGTTACCTCACTTTTTAGCACCTCACTATGGGTATCAAATACATTTCTCGGGGCATACAGGACCCTATAGTCTTCTGCTACATCAACAGCCGTTATGCCCATATCCGCATAATATTGTACTGATTTGTATGATCCGTAGCTAGGAACGACATAGATCATTTGCTCAGGTGGGATGCTTTGATAGAACGCATCATTATAAAGCGGCGTCTGCCGATTAAAGGCTTCGTGTAAATCTTTCATTTTAAAACTGTTCTGTGATTTATCCCAAAAGCTCAAGACTTTTTGAACAGTTCTGTCTAAATCTATTTCCTCATAGAGTATATGGTTGTGATAAACTTCAAAGGCTTCCTTAGATGGCCTGTAATATTTCCCAGCCTCATTATCAGAAGTTCTTGTTATAAGTACACCGTTCATTTCCTTAACATATTGGCTGATAATCTTATAGGTCAATGCTCTATACCTATACTTTTCATCCGGAACCTCTATATCCCCATAGATTATAATAGGACTATGCCACTGTCTGCTTTTCTCTTTTAAATAATGGATGCATCTCATATAGTCGATAGCCCCCATCTTGTCTTCTTCACTGTAACAATGCATGGATTTGATACCACTTTCCGAAAAATGGGACGCATTTTTTTCAAGCATTTGTCTTTTTATATTATAATAGGCATCTACTTTTACTGTGGTCTTTTTACCTCCGATATAAACGAAAATCACCGGTAGTGTCTTTTCTAATAAAAACCCATCATTTTTTAGGATCTGGCTGCGTAAAAGTATTTCAAAATCAGGTTCTGCGTGTTTTACCAGTTCTCTAAGCCATGCCATATGTTTTTCCTGTATTTCTAGAATACTGTGATCTAAACTAAGCTTCTGAATATGGGTAGTATATTGTCTGAAATAGCTGCTATTTTTTTTATCATGCTCTAAAATAACTTTCATAAAACACTCCTTATCTTTTATAAGATAAATGGTGTAGCAAGCAGACCAGCCAGAGACTGCAAGTCAAATATCCCATAACCTTGACTAGGATTTGGGTATTCAACACCTTCAAATTGATTAACAACTTCAAGCAAAATGCTGTTCATAATGAGGGTATTAGGCAGTGGGGCCACATCCTCTTCAATGAATTTATGATACAGGGTGGCGACCACCCCAGACATAATACTTGCAGCAACCAATGTTCCTCCTACACTTATTAGGCCTTGGTTTCCACAAAAGGCTACAATTTGGTTAGCATGGGTTACATAAAGCGGTTTGACCTGATTGCTCCAGCTATATCCCCTGCCTGAACTTTTAAGAATGACCATCGTTTCTCTGTCATACGCTCCCACCGTCATAACGCCAACAATGTTACCAGTTGATCCTATCGTCATAAACGGACTAGAGGGCCTGAGATTTGTATAGCCATTAAGCTCTTGCTGCGCAAGCCATATGTCTACCTTGCTTTCTGGACTTGTCTGTAGGCTCATTTCAATACGCCAGCCCCCAACCCTCGGATTATCTAGTCTAAACATAATCTCTCTGGCACCATTTGAAAAATTAATTTTTTCCCCATTGGAATAAACGATGGTTCTATCACCTATGCGGGTAACACCCATCCGCTTTAATTCAATAGGCTCTATTTCTACCCCTTGGGGTGGGTATAATAGGACACTCATTACTGTTGAAAATTTTTGATAGATAACACCCATCACATTTTGCTCTTCTTTTTCTACCCTCATATTGATAATTTTTAAGGTTTCCTGTCTGCCTTCGAGTCCATCATGGTGCATCTTATCCGCTTCTTCCCCTGCTGGCACTATAATCGTCAGACTAACTCTTTGGGCCATGAGTCCCAATATTTGATTGAGCGTATAAGAGCCGTCATGGGGGTCAATGCTTCCATTGTACGGCATGCATAATACCAATGGCCTTCCTGCCTCTTTTGCAAACTCTATGAGCCTTATGGCACCTATGAGCGCATCTGGCATAACAACCCCATTCTCATTGGGTATTCCTCCATATATCCTTTGAAGCACTTC
>JARBTY010000163.1 GCA_029239935.1 Clostridia bacterium
CTCTTCAAAGTCCCAGTTATGAGTATACATAGTGGTGAATTTTTGATTGGGATGAGGTCTGGTGGCAGGGGAGGCGATAGCCTCAGGTCTGCGGTTGGGATTGGTGTAGCAGCTTTCTAAGAGCGCAACGAATTTGTCCTCTTGGATCAGCCAGTCGAAGCTGGCACGCCAAGAGCCAAGGCGGCCGCTCAGAAAGTCGCTGCTCTCAGCTAGGGAGAAGGCTTTTTGGAAATGATCTATGGTCTGTCCCATGGCAATCCATAGCTTTTCTATCAAGGACTTTCTTTTCTGCGTCAAAAACATAAGCTGTGGGAAAGAGGGACAGAATTGGTTAAAAAGCGCTTTGATCATTTCGAAGGGGACAGAGTCTTTGAGTGTATATGTATTTTTTATTGTTGTTATTTTATTGTTGTAATCTATTGATATTGGAGATGAGGTTTTTGCATTTGCAGAAATCTCATTTTTTGTGTTCGTTAAAGCCGGTTTGGTTTGGCTGGAAGTTTGTTTTTTGGAAGCGGAGGTTATGCTGAGTTCAGTAGATTTGTTTGAAGGATTAAGGAGTTCATCCAGCTTAGCAGTGTTACGGATGTAGTAAGTGAGTCCTTTGATACGGTCGTAGTAGGAAGCATAATATTTGTCGCCAAAGACATCGGTGCTGGCTTTGAAGGCTTTGGTGGATTTATATACCTTGCCAATCTTAGAAAAGGCGGTGCGGAACTCGTGTTTGCTAAAGCCTAGTTCTTCTACCCAGCTGTCTCCTGCTTTGTAGTGTTCATGCTCGCAGGCATCTAGAAATTTATAAAACTTATTTCCGGCATTTTTGGTAAACCAATATTCTAATTGCAGTAAAACGATGGTGGCATTGATGCTGCCTGTTACTTCATTAAGCTCTGGGTAGTATTTTAAAATTTTCATAGGTGAGTCCTCTTCTCTTTTAGATTTTCTAGAAATTTTCTTTCTTAATATGGTATATGTCATCAAAAAGGAGATTCCCTAAATAAAATTCAAAGATAATAAAAAATATATTAATTAATTGAGAGGGTGAATATAGAATTAAAAAAAGAATGGCAGCGTATTGATAAATTTAAAAAGAAAGGGGAACAGGATATGACTTTGGATTGGCTTTGTAAGGAACCGAACAAGGCTAAGCAAATTATGCACAGGAGAATCAAATGAGGTCCAAAATATACAAGAAAAGTATTGACAAATACAACACATATGATATGATTGAACTATACTAATTAGTATTATTGAACAATAAACCGGTTTAGTAAACTAATTTATAAAAATAAACTTTTGATAAGTTTATTTTTTATTTACCTTACTTGTAAAGCGGTTTACTAAACCGATACACTCATGTTATAATACTGTTATTAAACTAATAGAAAAGTGAGTGTAGCCGCATGAAAAAAACAAATATTAATGATGTAGCGCAATATGCAGGGGTCTCTAAATCAACGATATCTAATTTTTTGAATCACAAGCTGGAGAGTATGTCTGTTGAGACCAGAGCCAAAATAGAAGAAGCTATTGAGAAATTAAATTATACCCCAAGTCTAAGTGCTAGAAGACTTTCGGCCAAAGAGAATTGCAAGGCTATTTGCATTATTATTCCGCATAATATTGGCTATGCATTTGATAATTTATATTTGCCAATCGTTTTAAGAGCTATAGGGCGTGTTGCCGAAAGACTGGATCATAAGATTATTATTTTTGCCAGTCACAAGGGGGGAGTAGAAAAAAGTATTGATTATCTGAAAGGTATGGTGCCAACTGTTGTAGATGGCTTTGTGATATTTGACCTAGAGCAGAACAATCTGTACTTCAAGGAATTTGAAAAGGCCAACATCCCATATGTCTGCGTAGGTAAGATTGAAGGCTATGAAGCCTATCAGTATGTAGCCTCTAATCACAAAAAAGCAGCAATGGATGCGGTGAATTATCTTATTCAACTAGGCCATAAAAAGATAGGTTTTTTGATGGATTATGATGCCAGTATCGTTTCGAAGTGCAAGTTTGAGGGCTATAGAGAGGTGCTGGAGAACAATCACATTGCCTTAAATGAAAGGTATTATTGCTACAGCGAATATGGACAGAAGGGCATCAGTGACATCTACAACAAATTTAGAGAGATGATACAAAATAAGGAGAGGCCAACAGCTATTATTACACCAATCACCTATTTGACGGCAGTTAATGCCATACTTAATGAAGAGGGTCTCAAAATACCAGAGGATATTTCTATTATCGTATTAGAGTACAATGATAACCATCAACTGGATTACCAGAATTTTACGAGAGTGCCATCTGCAGCCAGTAGAGTTGCTGAGACAGCGTTTAAAAAGCTTCTTAAGCTCATCTATAATAAAAAGGAGCCTTTTAAATCGGAACTACTAGATCTTGAACTGATTATTGGAGAGACAACAGCAAGGCTTGAGTCATGAGGTAGAAAGATTAAATGAATAGGGGGAAGTTAAAAATGAAAAAATTTAAAAAAGCAGCAGTATTATGTATGTCAATGGTGATGGCACTGTCTACAGCCTGTTCACCAAGTGCGCCAGCTAAGGAAACAGCAAAGACAGAAGGTGCAGAAGTATCAAAAAAGACGGAGCCAGCTGCTGGAGAGAAGCAAAAAATTGTTTTTTGGGATAAGTCAGAGTATATCAAAGAATATAATACCATTATGGCTCAGAAATGCAAAGAATTCACAGAGCAAACGGGTATAGAAGTCGATTATGTCATTGTACCGCCAAATGATATTAAGCAAAAGATTATGGCAGGTATAGAAGCTAAAAATGTACCAGATTTGATAGTTGGAGATGACGCCCTGTGTGCACAGTTCGTAACGATGGACCAAATAGCTGACGTAGCGGACCTTAACGCCAAGCTAGAACTGACCGATACGGCAAAAAACATAGCACTGCTTAATAATAAAGAGATGCTTACACCACTGGCATTTCTTGCACCAGGGATGTATTGGAGAAAGGATGTCTGGGAAGAGAAAGGCCTTAAAGAGCCTATCACATGGGAGGAACTAAAGGAACAAGCCAAAAAAGTCAATGATCCTAAAAATGGGTTCTATGCCTTAGGCTTTCCGATGGGAGCCTCAGGGGGCGGCGATGCAGAAGGATTTATGCGGTCGGTTATTAATAGTTTTGGAGGCGTAGTGGTAGATGCAGACGGCAAAGTTACAGTGAATTCTAAGGAAACGCTTGAAGCACTTAAATATGTTGCTTCATTGTTTGAAGAAGGGTTAGTACCACCAGATGCTATTACATGGGATGACATGGGTAATAACAATGCTTATCTTGCAGGCACAGTAGGGGTTATTTTTAATTCAGGCTCAGTTTGGTCTGCACTTGAAAAAGAAAATCCAGAGCTTTTAGCCAAAACACAGATTATAGCCTATCCGGCGGGGCCTTCTGGGAAGACATTTGTGCCTGGAGGGAGTAACGTATTCGCTACATTTAAGAATGGGAAAAATCCAGAGGGGGCAAAACAGCTAGCAGCTTTTATACTAAATGACAAACCGGCTTATCAGGAACTGGTAGAAGCGATGAATGGAATGTGGCAGCCAGTCACTGCAGGCAGTGATGAAACAGATTTTTGGAAACAACCAGCGAATGTTGGATGGCTGGCCAATTCGAAAGCAGTTGTGAGGAACTTTCATCCTGCACCAGCAGATGAATATGCACAGCAAGCCTTTGCAAATCAAGTGTGTGTAAAAGCTATGCAAAAGATCATTGTTAACAAGATGGACCCGCAGAAGGCGCTAGATGAGCTGGAGGCTGATGTGATGGCAGTCTATAAAGATAGGAAATAGCAGATACAAAGACCTAGCATAGCATAATAACTGTTCAAATTCTGCCGTGGGCAGTTATTATGCTAAACTTTATGGACAATCAAGCATACCGGCTGCGGCGACGGATTAATGATGGAGGAATATGTTTTTAAAAATAGATAAGAATTCTATAGTACAGACAGATAAAATTGTAGGAATACTATTCATCATACCAGCAGCCATCGTGATATTTGGTGTTATGGGTATCCCGTTTTTAAGGGCGGTTTATCTGAGTTTTACGGATAAAGTGGTAGGAAGACCGGAGCAGTTTATTGGACTGCAGAATTACATCACTTTGTTTAAGGATATGACTTACTGGAAGGTTGTTAAGAATACGATTATCTATACCACTGGCGGGGTGGGGGTCAAGCTGATACTGGGAATGATATTAGCATTGGTGCTCAATCAAAGATTTGTGGGAAGAGGATTTTTTAGGACGGTGTTGTTATTACCGTGGGCGCTGCCGGGAATGGTAGCTGCAATGACCTGGAGATGGATGTATGACAGTACTTATGGCATCATAAACAGTATTTTGCTTTCTTTAAATATAATCGAAATGCCTATACCTTGGCTGAGTCTGCCGAGTATCACCCTGTATACGGTTATGGTTGTTAATATATGGAGAGGGGTACCTTTTTTCTTATTTAGTTTGCTTGGAGGTTTGCAGACAATTGATGGGCAAATGTATGAGGCGGCCTACGTGGATGGTGCAGGGGCAATCAGACAATTTTTTGCCATTACATTACCTTCCATAGGCAATATCCTAAAGATTACAACATTATTGTCTCTGATCTGGACCTTTAATGACTTTGAAAATGTTTTCCTAGTAACAGGGGGCGGGCCGCTGTATTCATCATCAGTGATCTCGACCTATACCTATGATCTGGCGTTGATTCAAAACTCGTTTGGAGCTTCTTTGGCAGCGGCAGTATCAGTAGTTCCCCTACTCATTATGGTTATTTTTCTTTCAGCAAAGGCGAAGGCAAACTAAGGAGGATGAAATCATGGTTATCAGCAAGAAAAGTAAAGTCATAAAATATGGTTTGACCTATGGGATCTTAGGCGTTTCTTTGATTTTTACCTTATTTCCTTTTTATTGGATGGTGAAGTCCTCTCTAACGATTAATAAGGAGATGTATCTGCCAAGACCTCAATTAATACCAACAACTATCACCTTTGACCACTACATCAGTTTATTTAAAGAGACGCAGTTCATGCAAAATATGTACAATAGCTTTTACATAGCCACTATAACGACCATTGTTTGCCTCATGATCAGCATATTGGGGTCCTATGCTTTAACAAGGCTACGTTTTCCTTTGAAAAAATTTTTAGGACAAAGTATTATTGTGTCCTATCTTTTGCCAACGGCCGTATTATTCATTCCTATGTATGTCGCAGTCAGTGCTTTAGGGTTTAATGATAATAAGAATGGTTTATTAATCATCTATCCGACCTTTGTTGTGCCATATTGCTGCTACATGCTTAACAGTTATTTTCAGGCGGTACCGTATTCTCTAGAGGAGGCGGCTATGATTGATGGATGCAATAGATTTATGTCAATGGTGAAGGTAGTATTGCCGATAGCCGCACCGGGTATTGCAGTGGTTGCAACTTTTGCCTTTACCATGTGCTGGAATGAATACTTGTATGCACTGATTATGACAACAAGTCCATTGCAACAGACGGTAACTGTAGGTATCTCAAGCTTTAAATTTTCGGATCATGCCATTTGGGGACTTATAATGAGTGCTTCTGTCATAGCCTCTTTGCCAGTGGTTATTCTATATGTTCTGGCACAGAGCTGGCTTATTTCAGGCCATGCAGATGGTGGGGTTAAATAAACAAAGAAGTGACAATAGTCATTATAGAAAGGGACAAAACATGCATAAAAATAGTGAGAGTTATGAAGAGGTATTAAACTATGTAAGAACCAGCTCAAAACCTTCGGATTTAAGGATTACAGATCTTAGGGTTGTAGATATTGTAGATGCACCTATGCACTGTATGCTGGTTAAGGTCTATACAAATCAAGGGTTAGTTGGATATGGAGAAGTCCGGGACGGCGCTTCTAGAAGTTTTGTATTAGCTTTGAAAAGCAGGATAGTAGGTGAAAATCCCTGCGAAATTGATAAATTATTTAGAAGGATTAAGCAGTTCGGAGGACATGCAAGACAAGGCGGGGGTGTGTGTGCTATAGAGATTGCTTTGTGGGATTTAGCAGGCAAAGCCTATGGTATTCCTATCTATCAAATGCTAGGGGGTAAGTTTAGAGATACAATACGTATGTATTGTGATACAGATATTGAAGGGAAACATAATGGGACAGAAATGGGCAGAGCACTCAAGAGGCGGATGGAGAAAGGCTTTACCTTTTTAAAAATGGATTTAGGCATTGATTTGCTTTATGAGGAAGCAGGGGCGCTGACGGCACCGTTAGGGTTTACTCAGCAGCTTCATCAGGCGACGGCGTATGCACCGATTCCAAGAAATATCACCGATGCCGAGCGGATGGAAAGGGCAAGGCATTATGATATCCAAAATATAGCGCATCCTTTTACAGGTATTCAGGTGACAGAAAAAGGATATGATATTTTGGAGCAATATGTGGCAGATGTGAGAAAGGAAATAGGAAGTGAGGTGCCGCTGGCCATCGATCACTTTGGGCATATTGGCGTGGAAGCTTGTATCAGGCTTGCCAGAAGAATTGAAAAGTATAATATTGCGTGGATGGAAGATATGATTCCATGGCAGTTCACCAAGCAATATGCAAGGCTTGCCAATTCTACCACTATACCTATTTGTACGGGAGAGGACATTTATCTCAAAGAGAATTTTAGGCCGCTTTTGGAAATAGGAGGTGTATCTGTCATTCACCCTGATATTTTGACATCAGGAGGTATTTTGGAAAACAAGAAGATTGGTGATATGGCAGCAGAATATGGGGTAGCAATGGCAGTACATATGGCGGAGAGTCCTATTGCGTGTATGGCGGCTGTACATAGTGTGGCAGCTACTGAAAACTTCTTGGCGTTAGAATATCACTCTAATGATGTTCCTTGGTGGAGTGATATTGTTAATGGACTGCCTAAGCCTATTGTGCAAAATGGCTTTATCAAGGTGCCGGAGGGACCGGGTCTAGGCATTGAATCCCTAAACGATGAAGTTATTGCTCAGCATCTTCATCCGGACTATAAAGA
>JARBTY010000164.1 GCA_029239935.1 Clostridia bacterium
ATAGGCAAGTTCACTGATTTTTATATTTCTATCTATAAGGTCTGAGTGATTCAAAGTGACTTGGATTTGCGTATCGCTAAGCTTTTCTATTTTCATTCAAATCACGTCCTTTCACGTTAATTACAGTTTATTCTTAATATAATATATATCTAAGTTTGATATACAATAGTATAATGTAGATGACTAGTATATGTAAAGAGGATAATATCACTAATTAATAATACTATATTATGCGGCAAGCAATTAAAAAAATCAATATTTAATATTTATATTATACAATATTTTTTTTACGGTGAATATCTCTTTTAAAAATTAGTTATTTTTGTCCATTTATTCGTTTTTTCAGGGATTGATAATTTTTATACAATCTTTTCTTTTTCTTCTCTACATTATGCCTAATTTTTTCACTGTTTTAAAGAGTATTTCATCACATCTATCGGAGCATACTGTCTATGATGACTAATTTGTATAAAAAACAACATTTTTATCGATACATTGTTGACGTGTATACAGTATACATTATATAATGTATCTATACTTATTAGATAACCTTTCATTTTATTATCTAATATTTTAGTATTATTATATTATAACATACTAAAACTTTTATTAAAGTTAAGGAGCTGATATATATGTTTAAAGAATGGAATGGTTTTACCCCTGGTGAATGGTCAAAAGACGTTAATGTACGTGACTTTATTCAAAAAAATTATACACCTTATGAAGGTGTTGATTCTTTCCTAGTTGGCCCAACATCCAGGACTTTAAAATTATGGGATGAAGTCCTTGCACTTACAAAAACAGAACTTGAAAAAGGCATTTTAGACGTTGAAACAAAAGTTCCTTCTTCTATCGCATCTCATGGTCCTGGTTATCTTGATAAAGAATTAGAACAAATTGTAGGTTTTCAGTCAGATGCGCCTCTTAAAAGAAACATTATGCCAAACGGTGGTATCCGTACTGTAAAAACTGCTTTAGAATCCTATGGCTACGAACTTGATCCTTCAACTTGGGAATCCTTTACTAAATACCGTAAAACTCATAACGATGGTGTTTTTTCTGCCTATACAACAGCAATGAGAAAAGCAAGACACTCTGGGGTTATCACTGGTCTTCCAGATGCTTATGGCCGTGGGCGTATTATTGGTGACTACCGTCGTGTGGCCTTATATGGTATTGACAGATTAATTCAGGATAAAAATGCTCAAAAGCTTTCTCTTGAAGTAAATAATATGAATGAAGATGTTATTCGTCTTCGTGAAGAAATCACAGAACAAATGGGTGCTTTAAAAGAGCTTAAACAAATGGCTGCATCTTATGGATTTGATATCTCTCAGCCAGCTCAAACAGCCAAGGAAGCTATTCAATGGACTTATTTTGGATATCTTGGTGCTATCAAAGAACAAGACGGCGCTGCTATGTCAATTGGCCGTGTTTCAACTTTCCTTGATATTTATATTGAAAGAGATTTTAAAGCAGGTATTCTTACCGAAGAAGCTGCGCAGGAACTTATGGATCATTTCATTATGAAACTTCGTATGGTACGTTTCCTTCGTACACCTGGTTATAATGAGCTATTTTCTGGGGATCCAACTTGGGTAACAGAAGCTATTGGCGGTATGGGCCTAGATGGTCGTCCACTCGTTACCAAAAACAGTTTCCGTATGCTTCATACACTTACAAACCTTGGACCTGCTCCAGAACCAAACTTAACTGTACTTTGGTCTACTAAACTTCCAAGAGGTTTTAAAGATTATTGCTCTAAAATGTCTATTGCAACAAGCTCTATCCAATATGAAAATGATGATCTTATGAGAGCTTATTGGGGAGATGACTATGGTATTGCCTGCTGTGTATCAGCCATGAGAATTGGTAAACAAATGCAGTTCTTTGGTGCCCGCGCTAACCTCGGTAAAGCTTTGCTCTATGCGATCAATGGCGGTCGTGATGAAAAAGCTGGTGAACAAATCGCTCCTAAATTTGCTCCTGTAACCTCAGAATATCTTGATTTTGATGAAGTATGGGAAAAATTTGAACAAGTTATGGAATGGCTTGCAGAGCTTTATGTCAATACTTTAAATGTTATTCACTATATGCATGATAAATATTGCTATGAAAAATTAGAACTTGCACTGCATGATAGAGATGTTCTGCGTACTTTCGCTACAGGTATTGCTGGTCTTTCAGTTGTAACTGATTCTCTTTCAGCTATAAAACATGCTAAAGTAAAAACAATCAGAAATGATGATGGTCTTGTAACTGATTATGAAATCGAAGGGGAATATCCTGCATTTGGTAATAATATGGATGAAGCAGATGATTTGGCTATTAAAGTAACTGAAACCTTCATGAGCAAAATCAGAAAACATAAAACTTATAGAGATTCTTACCCAACGATGTCTATTTTAACGATAACTTCCAATGTTGTTTATGGTAAAAAAACTGGCAGTACTCCTGATGGACGTAAAGCGGGAGAGCCATTTGCACCGGGAGCTAATCCAATGCATGGCCGTGATATCAAAGGTGCTGTTGCATCTCTAGCATCTGTTGCCAAACTTCCTTATAAAGATGCTGAAGACGGTATATCTTATACTTTCTCAATCATTCCTGGAGCTCTTGGCAAATCTCAGGATGAGCGTGTTGCTAACTTATCCGGATTGTTGGATGGCTATTTCTCTCAAAGCGGACATCATATCAATGTCAATGTATTTGACCGTGAAACCTTACTTGACGCGATGGATCATCCTGAAAAATATCCTCAGCTTACTATTCGTGTATCAGGTTACGCTGTTAACTTCATTCGTTTAACTAGAGAACAACAGTTAGACGTTATCAACAGAACATTCCATGAACGTTTCTAATTTGATAGTTTAATAAAGGTTAAAGAGGATTTTTATAAGTCCTCTTTATTACCTTATCACTAGGAGGTGCAACATGAAAGGCAAAATACATTCAATAGAGACTTGCGGGACAGTTGATGGACCCGGTATTCGCTATATATTGTTTACTCAAGGCTGTCCTCTTAGATGCAAATACTGTCATAATCCTGACACTTGGTCACTTCAAAATGGAAAAGATGCTGATACCGAAGATCTCATAGCCGATATCGTAAAATATAAATCTTTTATGCAATTTTCTGGAGGCGGAATTACTGTAAGCGGCGGTGAACCTTTACTGCAGCCAGACTTTGTAAAAGATTTATTTGAAAAATGCAAAACCAACAACATTCATACCGCACTTGATACTTCTGGTTTTATCAGTATCGAAAAGGCTGATCCGGTTTTAGACTTTACAGATCTTGTACTTCTTGATATCAAATCCTTTAATCCTGGAGTTTATAAAGATTTAACTGGGGTTTCTTTAGATCCTACCTTAAACTTCGCTAACCATCTTAATCAACGTAAAATCCCTGTTTGGATTCGTTATGTCCTTGTTCCGGGTCTTACAGATACTGCAGAGGATATAGAGGGTCTGGCTCAATTTCTATCTACTTTAGAAAATGTAGAACGTATCGATATTTTACCTTTTCATAAGATGGGAGAATACAAATGGGAGCAGCTCGGCTATGCTTATGCATTAGCAGATACCATTGAACCTAGCAAAACCGAAGTTGAAAAAACTAAAGCTATCTTTAAAAAATATAATCTTCCTACTTATTAAAAACCAGCACCTGCTATGATATTTCATAGGATGCTGGTTTTTTGATACTACCTATTTGACTTCTACTCTATATTATTTTTTTCACTGCTCCAAATAATAGTGTCTGCCACTTTTATTTCAGTTAACTGATCTTTATCCAGAAATTCTAACATTCCCTTTTCCTGAGTAGGTTTATAATTTAAGATAAATCCGTCTCCCTCTTTTTCTGTCACGTAAAAACGCGGCTTATAATCTATGTTTTCCCCTTTTAGAGTGGTTCCCCACACTGCAATCTCCTTTTCCGGTACGCCTCCTGTCTTGCCAGTTTCTTTATTAAATACCCTTCCTTTCAATCTGATTCCTAATGATGAAATAGCTACTTGATTAATATCAATCTCTTCTCGAGTACTTGACAGTTGTATATTAGTATCAATCATCCTACTGCCCTGCTGCTGATTTAGAAGAAACTTAACTTCCCATTTGCCTGCCTGTACAGTGTTTACTATATCATAACTCACTTGCGTCATTTTCAAATACCTCAGTTGTTCTTTATTTTGTATGCTGAACTCACTAATCACAAAAGCAAACTCTGCTCCTTCTTCTGGGGTATAGACAGTATTTCTCATCTGCGAAGCATAAATCATGCCAGTACGAGTATCTGTGATTTGAGACACATATCCTATGGCACTTTTCTCTCTTGTGTTTCCTTTATGTTTAGTATGCAGTTCACTTCTTGTCACTAACCGCAATGTTCCCTCTACTATGTCTATTCCTTGCAGCACAGTTCCCGGCCGTTTATCTAGCAGTATGCTCTCCTGTATGGTCTCCAGCTTTTTTTCGGCGATAAGCTGATAAATCCCATGACAATATTGATTTATTGCATCAAACCCGTCATTTGCATTCTTAATAGGTAGCAGCAAAGGATACAGATCGCTAAGATTTTTATCTATTGTTTCCACCATTTTGCTTTTGATAATCAGATTCTCCGCACTTATTTGTAGTGGTAAATCCAGTGAATCTATTTCACTTACACCCTCCATCACATAATAGCTAAGTTTTCTCTTGTCTTCCGATAAAGCATGTCTAAAACTGAAGTTCCTCATCCAAGATAACTGTACATTTTCTGCTTCAATTTTATCTGGCCATGGTTCTCCATTTTTTTTAGTAAAGCTAAATACACAAAAGACCTCTTGTCCATCAGCTATAGCCTCTTCTACCGTCATGATTACTTTTGATGAGGTCATAGAATGGCTAACTAGATGCAAAAACGCTGACACTTTCCCCACTGCCTCTTGGCTTAAGAATGCTCTAAAGCCTAGTTGTGGTTCTACTGCCACGATACTTCCATACATGAGCAGAACTGCTGCCACTAAATATACGACTGCTTTATTTCTTTTTTTAAACTTATGTAAATTAACCAAGTTATTATTATTTTCACATTGTGCTTGTATTTTATAACGCAATTCGTCACTTATGTTAATCTTTTGAAGTTCTCTGTCAATGACCTCTTTTAAATCATATGTTTGTTTCACCTATATCCCACCTTCCGCAAGGTTATACTTAGCTTTTCTCTGGCTCTTTGAAGCCGTACCCTGACAGTGCCCTCTTTAATACCTAAAATGGCCGATATTTCTTTAGTGCTCATTTCTTGATAATAATAGAGCAAAATAACTTCTCTATATTTATGATTGAGTTGCATGATTTCTTCAATAATTTCTTGTCCCTTTTCATCTTTAATCATTTTTTCATCTAAACTATCATACTCACTGTGTTCTGTCCTTAGGCCTGTCACAACTTTTTTGAACCAATTTGCTCTCATATAATTTTTGCAAGTATTAATAGCAATCGCCATAATCCATGTTTTTTCACTTGAGTAGCTTTTAAAAGTGTGATAATTCCGATAGATTTTAATAAGGGTATCCTGAACTGCATCCTCAGCTAATTGCTTGTCCCTCAAGTAGATATAACACATTCTAAGCAGACTGTCTCCGTACAATTCAAGTATTCTATCTATATCTGCTTGTTGTATAGTGTGCTCTAAAGCTTTTATTGTATAATCCATTTTCTAGTCTCCTTTCCTGCCTATTAGACACAGTATATTTGCATTATGTAACAAAATGTTTCATTAAAACCAAAAGAGACATTCACATTGTATAGGTTTAACTAACAATGTGAATGCCTTATGCCTAACAAATCTTGGTCGTTCATATAATCTTGAAGTGTATTGGGGCTATACTTCTTGATTAATCAAAGCTTTATTTATAAATCTGCTGCACCATTTTTTTCTTTGAAAAGTCGGCTCCAAAAAGAGGACTTGTGTTTTGTCCCTTCTAGCATACTTTGAGCCATCTCTCTTCTGATTTTTTGAACTTCTCTCATGGTCTCATCTAGTTTTTTATAATAGGCCTCGTTTTTTTCATTTTGCTTTTCTTCAAGCTGGATAAGTTTTTTGTCCACAGCTGTATTAACTTCTTCTTTAATCTCTTCCTTCATTTCTATTTTTGAGTGCTCATTGTACTCAACTAGCGCTTGCTTAAACATATCCTTCATCATGACGGAAAACTGTTTAACTTTATCATTCTCTTCATCTGTTATGTCCAGAGGTGTCATATTATTTCTTTTAATGGGTGTTACAGAAGCCATTTGAATACTGCTCAATTGCTGATAGGTTTCTTTAGCTTCCTGATTGCAGTCATGAACAATCCCTTCTATTGCTTTAAGCTGAAGTCCTTGTTCACGCATATCCTGTACCTGTTTGAATAATTCTACGTCTTCCATGGTATATACCCTATGACCTTTTGTATTCCTCTTAATGTTAAGGTTTAGCTCCTTTTCATAAAAGCGTAGTACATAGGCCTCAGTATTTAGCATTTCTGATACATCTTTAACCGTCAGAAAATCTTCTTGTATCATATCCTCACCTCATCATTCGTACCTGTTTTAAGGTAATTATACCATATTTTTACAATAATTCAATATTTTTTAAAGTTTTAATCAGCATAGTTAAGTCCTATAAAAATCTGACGGGCATCAGCCTTTTCATCCGGCATCAAACAAAATTCTTC
Organism: Clostridia bacterium; assembly: GCA_029239935.1. The sequence continues at coordinate 6,705 of JARBTY010000164.1, forward strand.
TACTCTAAACCATCCTTCTTTGCCTGATGAAGTCTTTACTTTACACCACTTTTTATTATCATGACCAATAATCGCCAATGTGGTCCCCTCTTTTACTTGAAACTGATTACTTTTTACGTCTTTTTCGCTGTAAACTTTAAAGGTTTTTCTGACATAAACTAAAGCTTCACTCCAATAAATATCCGCTGGAACTTCTTCTATTTGATGCTCAGCATTAAGTCTATATTGTTTGTCAAACCACCAAGTTTGAAGAATATCTGCCCTTGTTCTCGCAGAAAAACTCCCCTTCTCATCTAGTTCGATTCCATCTTCGAAAATTCCTCC
>JARBTY010000165.1 GCA_029239935.1 Clostridia bacterium
AAATAACTGTGCCCAGTTAAGTACCCAAGCATCTTGAATAAGCTGTAAAAAGCCATAGGCTACCCCTGCTATTATGCCAGGAATAGGACCAAAAACCATAGCGTATAAAATAACAGGGAACATACTAGCTAAGGTGATAGAACCGCCTTGAGGCATCTTATACAGTCTTATGTAAGATAATATAAAAGCAATAGCGATACACATGCCTCCATAAACTAATTTTTTTGTAGTAAGGCGTGAGGAGGCTTTAGAGCCTTTTTTTGCTGTAACGACGAGGCCAATAACAGAAAGAACAAGTATTACTGCAATAATGCACCAGACAATAGGACTTACTTCTAACAATTTACCAAAAATAGCTTCCATGAAAAAAACCCCTTTCAAGAGTAAAATTTACTCTTTGCTAGAGGTAAAAAGCAATAAAAAAATCGCCTATACGAATGTGTAGGCAATAATGTGTTAGAGCACATTCGCTTCCTTGCAGCAGCATTATCTGTAAGCAAGTTATAAGGGTCTGCACATATGGCACTCTCAGCTAAAAGCTCCCCTAGCAAAAAATATTTAATTAACATTAAAAGAATTATAGTCTATTTTTATCTCAATGTCAAATAGACAATCAGATAGAGTTACACTAATTAAGTTCAAAAGGTTTAAGTAACTTATCGACTTCAACCATCTTGCCTTGGTGGTCAGTTGTTTTGACCTTTGCAAAGGACCAACCTTCCACCTTCGAAAGATTTGCACCGGCATCAATAAAAGGCTGCGGATTTAATACAAACACAATATCCTTATCATTTTTGCCCATATCTTTTGCCCATTCAAACATATTTCCATTTCCAAGAGAGATGCCATAATGGTCCAGATCAGCGTGGTACCCAATGCTTTCTCTATTGGTCTTAACAATTTGCTTAAAAGTATCCAAAGCGGTATCACTATCTGTATACTCAAAGGCATCTTGAGAAAGCTCAAAAGGCATATGAAGTTTGCCGGATGCTTCATCATATTGATACTGCTCTGCCGGCAGGCGCTCTAGGGTTAACCCTGCCTCTATAAATGGAGCAGCATCAAAGGTTATGACAGCATCCGGGGTGCTACTAAAATCTTTGCTCCACTCAAATGTTTCGCCAGTAGGTGAAACAAGGCCCCAATAGCTATTAGCTTCATCAAAGGCAACTTTATCCCCTAATTGATCTAGAAGAGCCTCAAAGGAGGTGACAGCTGTTTTGCCGATGACATCTGCTTCAGCGCAGGCAGACAATAAGAGAGTTGAGGCAAGAATAGAGCTAAGTATTAGAGTCTTTTTAATTTTCATGATTATTTCCTCCAAATTTTAATGATTAAGGTTTAAAGCGTTTTAGTCTTAGGGCGTTAGCAAGTACAGATACAGAGCTTAGAGACATTGCAGCAGCAGCGAACATTGGATTGAGTTTTGGTCCTCCAAAAGCATAGAGCAGACCGGCTGCAAGAGGAATACCTGCTGTGTTGTAGGCAAAAGCCCAAAATAGATTTTGCTTGATATTTCGAATAGTACTTTTACTTAATTTGATAGCTGTAGGCACATCCATAAGGTCACTTCTCATTAATACAATATCAGCAGATTCTATGGCAACATCAGTACCAGAACCAATGGCGATGCCGATATCCGCTTGAGCGAGGGCAGGTGCATCATTAATACCGTCCCCTACCATGGCCACCTTTTTACCTTCTAACTGAAGTTTTTTAACTTCACTTGCCTTATCTTCCGGTAATACTTCTGCGAGGACACGGTCAATACCTACAAGCCTCGCGATTGCTTCAGCAGTCCTTTTATTGTCGCCTGTTATCATGGCAACTTCTATACCCATTTTATGAAGTTTTTCTATAGCTTTTGCACTGCTGGCCTTAACAATATCAGCCACAGCGATAATACCAGCTAGCTGTCCATCAATAGAGATGTACATAGGGGTTTTCCCTTCAGAAGCAAGTTGATCTGATGCTGCTTCAAGGGATGAAAGATTAATATTTTTTTCTATCATAAGCTTGCGGTTGCCAAGATAAATCACTTTGCCATCTAATGTAACTTCTATACCGTGACCAGGAATGGCATTAAAACTGTCCATTTTTAAGATTTCAAGATTATTTTTTTCGGCATCTCTTACGATAGCTTCACCTAAAGGATGCTCTGAGCCTTTTTCAGCGGATGCAGCAATTTGCAGAAGCTTATGTTTATCGATTAAATCTGTTGTTAGAATATCTGTGACAGTTGGTCTGCCTTCTGTAATCGTACCGGTTTTATCAAATACGATAGTTTGGATTTTATGAGTACTCTCAAGAGCCTCACCGCCTTTAATAAGTACACCGTATTCAGCACCTTTTCCTGTTCCCACCATGATAGCTGTAGGGGTAGCAAGACCCAGTGCACAAGGGCACGCAATAACAAGGACAGATATAAATATGGTAAGAGCAAATACAGAGCTTTGCCCTGTCAGGTACCAGGCTAAGGCAGATAAAATGGCAATACCAAAAACAATAGGAACAAAATAACCTGATACGATATCGGCCATTTGAGCAATAGGAGCCTTAGAGCCCTGAGCATCTTCCACCAATTTAATAATTTGAGCTAAGGCAGTGTCACTGCCAACTTTTGTTGCTTTAAATTTGATAAGGCCATTTTTGTTAATACTTGCCCCGATGACTTTATCACCGATTCTTTTCTCTACAGGCATGCTTTCACCCGTAAGCATAGATTCATCAATGGAGGTATTGCCTTCTATAACTTCCCCGTCTACAGGGATTTTTTCACCCGGTTTAGCCAAAAGAATATCACCAACTTCTACTTCTTCGATAGGAATCTCAATCTCTTTGCCATCCTGAATAACTAGGGCTGTTTTGGGAGCTAACCCCATAAGCTTTTTGATGGCTTCAGAAGTTTTACCTTTAGAGACAGCTTCAAGAGATTTCCCGAGGAGAATAAGGGTAATAATAACGCCCGCTGTTTCAAAATACAAATCATCTACATGCATAAACTCTCCTATAGAGATTTTGTAGATAGAGTAAATACTATAAAGAACAGCTGCAGAGGTGCCCATCGCTATCAGCGAATCCATATTTGGGCTTCGCCTGAAAATGGCTTTAAAACCTACAGTATAAAATTTATAGCCTGCAATAACAACTGGAATAGTCAAAAATAGTTCAACTAAGGCATAAATAAGAGGATACTGCATAGGTGCAAGCCATTTAGGAAAAGGAAGCGTAACCCATGGAATCATCGGTGCCATAGCGATATAAAGCAGAGGCAACGAAAAAACAGCAGAGACAATGAATTTAGTCCATAAGGTTTTGATTTCTTTATCTTTTCGTGCTTTATCATCATCTATGGTACTGCCAGATTCCAGTTCAAGCGGCTCATATCCAGCTTTTGAAATAGCTTGTTTGATGGCAGATAATCTTGTTTGCTGCGTATTGTATTTAATATTGGCTTTTTCGGTTGCAAAGTTAACACTTATGTGATCAATACCCTCAAGTTTATTGACAGCTCTTTCAACCGCTTTGGCACATGCTGCGCAGGTCATACCCGCTATAGGGATAACCACTTCTTTGGTTGTTTGTTCTTCTAAAGCTTCATAACCAGCTTTGGCCACAGCGGATTTAATCGCTTGCGTATCGAGTTTTGAGGAATCATAGGTAACACTTAGTTTTTCGGTTGCAAAGTTGACATTAGCATTTTCGACGCCTTCTAGTTTATTAACAGCCCGTTCTGCTGCTTTAGCGCATGCCGCGCAGGTCATACCTATGACCTTAAGACTTTCGGTTTTCATTTCCCACACTCCTTTTTCTTTTATATATAAAACAATCCCTACCCCATGGGGAGGGGGTATATTTGTATTGTATCATATAGGCGTGAATTGTCAACTATTTATTAGGGAAGCAGATTGAGAAGTTCCATGAGTTTAGCATACTGTTCTTTAGAAATGACTTCATTTTGAAGAAGTTCATAGACTAATAAGATGCTTTTATCTGGTTCTATTTTGTAAGAAGGTTTCAAGTTTTTCCAGTAATAGGTATAAATAGCATCAACATCTGCGTCTGTAAGTATTTTTTGCTTTTTCAAGATACTTATAGCACTCGTTAATTTTTTATAGTTACTATGAAACGGAGCAGTATCAGCCGACAAGTGGATAGGTGTAATGAATAAAATGTTGTTTTGCAAAATGCTTTCAGAAGCATACAGGAAGTTTGGGGGTATAACGAGACACCAAGTTATTAGGAAACATAAAATATTAGTTTTCATTATAAAATCACCTTTCGCAAAGAATAACTGAAATAGGTTGGTATGTTTGTAGATAGTATAACCTTGATGGTACTTATTATTAGAAAAGATGGCAAAGCAATCGACTATAAAACATATAAAAATTCATAGTTACTATTATAGTAGATGGCTTGACAATAGATTGGTATTTGATTATTCTATAATAAGAGTAATACGTTTAGAGTAAAACTTATAAGAATAATAGAAAACCAGCTATGAAGAGAAATCAATAAAGTAGCCTACTTTAGAGGGAAAGAGAAGAAGTCCGTCTGGCTGAAAGACTTCTATAAAAGTGAGCTTTATTGTCCAAGTCTTGGAGCACTGCGTAAAATCATAAGCGCAGCGGGATCTCCCGTTATAGAGATCTTAAGAGAATAAAGCAGGTAGTTAAAAACTTACTTTATTAATCAGGGTGGTACCGCCGATTATTTTGGCCCCTATGCGACTAAGCATAGGGGCTTTACTAATTTATGCAAACAAGACCTAACTTAAGGCAAGAGACTAACAAATTGCAGACTTTGAAAGTTAGAGATAAAACAAATTATATTAAATATTAGGAGGTTGTCATGGCAGGCAAGCAGAAATTTGTATCAGAAATAACAGATATGGATAAAGATTTTGCTCAGTGGTATACAGATGTTGTAAAAAAAGCTGAGTTAGTAGACTATGCAAGTGTAAGAGGATGTATGATTATTAAACCACATGGGTATGCCATATGGGAGCTTATTCAAAAGGAGCTTGATAGACGCTTTAAGGAGACAGGACATGTCAATGTCTATATGCCTATGTTTATACCAGAGAGCTTGCTGCAAAGAGAAAAAGACCATGTAGAAGGCTTTGCACCGGAAGTTGCTTGGGTAACTCATGGGGGCAATGAAAAACTAACAGAAAGACTTTGTGTAAGACCTACGTCAGAAACATTATTTTGTGACCACTATGCAAAAGAAATACAATCTCATAGGGACCTTCCAAAGCTTTATAACCAATGGTGTTCGGTGGTACGCTGGGAAAAGACGACTCGTCCGTTTCTCCGTACATTAGAATTTTTATGGCAAGAGGGACATACTGCTCACGCAACAGCTGAAGAAGCAGAAGAAGAAACTGTACGCATGCTCAATGTGTATGCGGAGTTTTGTGAAAATGTCCTAGCTATCCCAGTTATCAAAGGACAAAAAACAGAAAAAGAAAAATTTGCAGGCGCAAAAGCAACCTATACGATTGAAAGTTTGATGCATGATGGCAAAGCCCTTCAGTCAGGAACCAGTCATAACTTTGGAGATGGCTTTGCAAAAGCATTTAATATTCAGTACACAGATAAAAATAACCAATTACAATATGTACATCAAACCTCATGGGGTATGACGACTCGCCTGATAGGTGCACTTATCATGGTGCATGGAGATAACAGCGGCCTTGTTGTACCTCCAGCGGCAGCGCCTATACAAGTTATGATTATTCCGGTAGCACAACATAAAGAGGGTGTACTTGATAAAGCTTTTGAACTCAAAGAAAAGCTTTCAAAACAAATCAGAGTCAAAGTAGATGACAGCGATAAATCTCCAGGCTGGAAATTCAGTGAGCATGAGATGAAAGGTGTTCCTATTCGTCTAGAAATAGGCCCTAAAGACATCGAAGCGAATCAGGCAGTCCTTGCAAGACGTGATACAGGAGAAAAAGTTATCGTATCTTTAGATCATATTGAAGAAGAAGTGACAAAAATCCTTGAAACGATGCAAAAGGAAATGCTGGAGAGAGCAAGGGCTCATAGAAATGCCCATACTTACTCAGCAGCTACGATGGAAGTTTTTGCAAAAACAGTAGAAGAAACCCCAGGTTTTATCAAAGCAATGTGGTGTGGAGATCAGGCCTGTGAGCTTAAAATAAAAGAAGAAACCGGTGCGACATCCCGCTGCATGCCATTTGAGCAAGAGCAAATAGCGGACACCTGCGTATGCTGCGGCAAACCTGCTAAAAAGATGGTTTATTGGGGCAAAGCTTATTAAGATATCCTTATAATGAAGTATTGTCTAAAAGATACTATAAGGCGTGCATAAAAAGGCAAGTTAAATAGATATAATAGACCTATCATATAAATGGAGGTTTATTTAGATGAAAATTTGTAAAGATATAACAATAGGAGAGGTTATTAGGAACTATCCCAAAGCACTTGAGGTTTTAGATAGCTTCGGCCTTAGTCATGTAAGCTCAGCAGAAGTGCAATTAGAAAAGCTTGGGCAGGCCTGTGAGCAGCACGGTGTACAGGTAGAAGAGCTTATTGATGCCTTAAAAGAAAATGTAGAATCCGAAATAAGAGATATCGAGTAAATAAGCAAAAGCGTAAATAAAAAGCATGTAAGGCAAACAACTTGCCGTACATGCTTTTTATATTTGTCAAAAAAGATTAAAAGCTTTCTATAAGCACTTCCATAGTGCCGCCGCATACCATACCCTCTGATTCAGCAACATCACCAGTCATATCCACATGTTCAATTAAAAAGCCTTTATCCAGCATAACACGCCTTGCTTTGATAAGAACCTCCGATTCGCTGCAGCCTCCGCCGATACTGCCTAAAGTCCGGCCGTCCAGATAGGCGATCATTTTGGCGCCAGCCTTTCTGGGCACAGAACCTTTAGAAGAAAGTATGGTTATAAGTGCCTT
>JARBTY010000166.1 GCA_029239935.1 Clostridia bacterium
AGTGGTATAACTATCAAATTCATTTTTATGGAACGCTTTACTTTTTTAACCTTTAATGTTTTCATAAATACCGACTACTCCTTATCCTAAGACTATACTGCCTATTTCACATTTACTTTACTCCAACCCTTCTATTGTAATTGTGAAAACATTATGTTGTCAATATTTATATATTATTGTAATATTTTATCTAAATACGTCCTAATTTCCATTGCATTTAACCTGTTTTGCACTCACTTAATACTTATAAAAACTGCTTACTAACCGCAACAAAAAATCCTCAGATTTATTTCTCTGAGGATTTCAAATGAAAAAATAGGATGATTATTGCTCCTATCTATTATTTAACAGAATATCTTAAGATAGTTTTTAATTTTTCTGTAGCTGTCTTACGAGCATCTGATAAATATATCTCTCTATGTAAGGAATACTTTCGGCTCAAGTTATTTTCAGCCATAAAGTCTTTTATCTTTTGGAAGCTCTCAGGTTCTTTATCATATGAGCCAATATGTAAAATTTGAACTGATAAACCATCCTCTATTTCTTCAAAGCAAACCTTCTCAAGCAACTCATGCGGCTTCTTTTTTCGTGTGATTTCAAAAGCCTTCTCTGCAATCTCTTGTGTAACAAAGTCAGGTTGACGAATCATTACTGTATAGTGAAACTTGGTTTTATCCATATTGATAGATTCATCAATAGCTTCCCAAATACCTTCTAAAGGATACACTGTATATTCAAAATATCCATCTGGTGTAAATCCTGATTTAGGCATCATCTTAACAGCATAAGCTAAGGAATATAATACCTCTATTCTCCTTGAAAACTCTTCGCCATTAGGGTCCCCTATCCCTTTAATTGTAAAATACTTCTGTCTTTCTACCTGTAATAGTTGAGGCTCTTCTTTTGTTCCATAGATTTCTTTTTCATGTTTTTTCCATTCATGTTTCATGCTATCACCCTTTCTTTGGTTATATTATCAAACCAAATGCGACAACTACGTGTCATATTGAAACTATTTGAAGTGGCTTGGTGTATTTTTTCTAATTTCTCTTGACTTTTAGCATGATTATATTTTATATTATTATGAATAGTGAAATATTTATCTATTTTTCAAATCAAAATACTGAAAAGAGACTATTTATGATTAAATTACGCATGTTAGACACTTACCGTGGACTTCCAAAAAATATGTATATCCTATTTGGCGCTACTATAATCAATAGATTTGGTGATTTTGTTATGCCCTTTTTGACCATATATCTTACTACAAAGATAGGGCTTTCCTTCCAAATTGCAGGAATCATTGTCACGCTATCCTTATTGACAGGCATTCCATCTTCCATCCTTGGCGGAAAATTGGCAGATGAGCTTGGCAGAAAGAAAACATATCTTATTGCCCAAGGCGGAACAGCCTTATTTTTATTACCTTGTGCCTTTTTAAAAGATCCAGTTTTGATTGTTATATGTCTTTTATTATCTACTTTTTTTAATGGTGCGGTAAGACCCCCTATGACCGCTATTATAACGGACATACTCCCGCCCCATCAAAGACAGCAAGGTTTTTCACTTCAATATTTAGGTATTAATATAGGGGTAGCATTAGGTCCTATTGTTGCAGGCTTTTTATTTAAAAATTTTTTACCTATGCTTTTTATAGGTGATGCCCTTACTTCTTTTATCGCCCTATACCTTATATGGAAAAATATTGAGGATGTGAAGCCTGAGGCTTTGAAGAAAACAGCTTATTCGGAAAAGGAAAAAGAAGAAACTGGAAGTACAATAAGTGCTTTGTTAAGACGCCCTGAAATTGCCATATTTTTAACAGTATACATACTCTACTCCTTTGTCTATACTCAGCATAGATTTGCATTGCCTCTCACAACTAATGTGGTATTTGGCTCTACAGGGGCGAATAAATTTGGCATCTTGATGAGCATAAATGCTTGTACCGTTCTATTATGTACAGGTGCTGTAACTTCTCTTACAAAGCATTTAAAACCCCTTATCAATATCATGCTGGCAGGTATCCTTTATGCTGCTGGGTTTGGAATGCTTGCCTTTATTCACAGCTACCCTTTGTTTATCCTTTCAACAGTTATTTGGACTTTAGGAGAGATTCTTGTAGTCACTAACTTTGGTGTCTATTTAGCAGATAACAGCCCAAGCAACTTTAGAGCACGATTTAACGCTGTGGGCGCCTTGAGTTGGGCTTTAGGCTCAGCCTTAGGTACTTCTATGGCTGGGAAATTTATTCAAGAGATTGGCCTCAATTACATATGGCTGCTTACCCTGATACTTTCTATAGCAGGCACTGCAGGCATGTTTGGTATTTCTATTTTAGAGCGGAAGAAGAGAAACATTTTTGTAGAAGGGAGCTTACACTAAATTGTATAAGCTCCCTTGGGATTTTAATTTTATTTCACGATTTAATCCTCAACATTCTTTGTTCATTTAGCCTCTGCAAATAAAATATAGAGGGCATAATCCATTCCTGAGTCATCACCACTTCCCGATGTATAATTAACATTCTGAAATATAATCCTCAGCTTATAATCATGTTTAGTCACATCAAAGCTCATCTCTTCGGGCGAGAATGCCGCCTTTGTCATCGTACTCTCATCAATAAGCCCCGCTGCAAAGTCATTAAGACCTGTTCCTATCAGCTCATTCCCCGCTGCGTCTAAGACAGCAACATATACTTCATCACGGGAGATTTTATTAAGCTTCAGCTGGTATGTCTTTCCGTCCAGTTCAAATGACCTGTCTTTTGGACCTTTTTCATCCATATATCTTCCTGAAAATGCACTCAGAAGCACATCATATCCTTCAATCGGCAGAGGATGCTCTGTATCGAGTGAAGCATTAAAGTATTGATTTTCTCCCTCATAAGAAGGATAACTAGGGTCAAATCCGAAGACTGGCTTTAGATCCTCATAAACGGCAAAATCCTCTGGCAGCCAGCTGATATACTTCAGTGAACTACTTCTTTCAAGATATTGCAAAATATTGGTGGTCTCAATTTTTGTATGTTCCGATGCATCTTCTTTGGCTGTAATTTGACCATTAACCAGTATTCCTTCACTTTTAAGAATGGATTCTATTCTACCGATTTGACTGTAGCGTGAAACCGTAAAAGCATCCACTGGCGGCATAATTGACAAAATTGCAAAAGCCGCAGCAAGCAGTGCAAGACGTTCATTTTTTGAAACTTTACTAAAGCTCAGAATAAGCCCTGCCAGGATTGAAAAAATTCCAAAGATAATAATATAGTATCTTGATTCAGTCAGCCCATAAGCATTTAAACGGATACCCGCAGAAATGAGCTGCATGATAACAATCGGAATAAGGATTTTAGGGAATACCTTACGGTAAAATAAAACCCATCTATTTTCTAAGAGACTTGCCAGTATAAAAATCACAAGACCGGCTGCCGAGTAAACAAGCACCATTGGTCCAACCTGCCCTGAAGGCCACGTCAGCGTAAAGAGTATCTTGATAAAATAGGCAATGAGTACTAGCGTATAGGTACTAATGAGCGGAATGGCGATATTCGAAACGAGAATATCAAGGAATCTTGGATAAAGGCCAGCACGTATAATCATCTCTTCATCCGTCTCAGATTCCGAACTGAATTTAGGCAGAAGCGACAAATAATAAATTGGTGCAAATACCACCCATATAACTGTCATGGTATAGAGATAGGTATCACTATTCACCTTAAAAAGCAAAATATTAACGGTTGCAATAATAGCTGCAATACCTGCTGATAAAACCCCTGAATACAACAGTGAAGTAAAAAAAGATTTAAAGTGAATAAGGGCAGTCAAGTTGAAATTAACTGCTGATCTATAGGAGGGTACCCATAGTACCATGCAGGCCAGCGCAAAAACTGCCACTAAGCTCCTTACTGTAATCTCCGCACTTATCTCAGGAGCAGGCAGCAAAATAAGAAAATACCCTAAAAGAAGTAGCCCAGCTGCTCCATAGGATAAGATTCGCTTCTTTGAAATCCCCTTAAATCTTTCAACTGCAAATTGCGTGGCCATACCAAGAACAGCACCTACCACAAACGTAAATATCAGCTTTTGAAGCATCAAAGATGGTGGCTCACTTGTTGCAATCAACCTAAAAATAACTGCGGCAGCTGCCAGTAAGCTCACCACTGTCATTGGAAAACGGAGCCCCGCCTGAGAGATCCCTTTAATACTGTCAATTAAAATTTCTTTTAAACGTCGCATAAACATCTACCTCGCTATCTATTCCTTAAATTTTTAATATAAAATCGCCGCTTACATTTTAGACGAAACAACTCATACTTTGTTCCGTGCATTCTTAACATCTATATTGGTTATTCTCTTGTTTTTACTACCTCGATATCTAAAATAATGATACTATGATACGGCATTTTTGGTCTTTCTAATAGGCTTTTTCTCATTTTAATAAAAAGAAACAAAGTAATTAGATAGCACTCATGCAGCATCTGATTACTTCGTTTCTTTAATGATTTATTGGTCATCAATGGGAATATAAATCTCGCTAATAGAGTCTGGGTTATACGGTCCCAAATGCTCATCTCCATAGTATTCAAAATTAAAATGGCCTGGTAATTTATAGTGAGTTTCCGGTAGCCACTCTTCATAGATATAACGATAAGTATGTCCAACCTGATTAGCTAATCCTTTATGTCGAAACTTTAAATAGGTTTGGGCAGGAATAGTCTTAGCTGTCAATTGAATAGGGATTGATTCAAGTTTATCAACTGCAGCCGCTACATAAAAATAGATACTGTCATTATCTTGATTTGGGAACCAAAATTGTAACTGATAAAATGCTAGGGGCTTCTTCACATTTGGAATAGCAGAAAGGTTTTGTGTTAACAGCGACCAATGTTCCATCAAGTCATTTCCCATCGATAAATCATAGTAAAATGGGATTCCCACCAACTTTATTTCATCTAAAGACACCACTTCTGGTTCTTTATCTAAAGCATGCTCAAATTTTTTCAATTCATTATCCGTTAGCGGGTGACGTAGCAATTGTCTATTAATAGTACCCTCTTTACGAATTTCGGATGGATTTTTATTAATAATTTTGTAAAAAGCCCTTGTATAAGCTTCTGAGCTTCCAAAACCGAATTTAAGTGCTAAATCAAGAATACGTATATCTGTTTCAATAAGTTCCGGAATCGACTCAGCAATTTTTCTAGCCAACATATATGCTTTTGGTGAGTAGCCTGTAATAGACCTAAATAGCCTACAATAGTAATAGAAAGAAAACCCTAGTTCTTGAGATATGTCTAAAACAGATGTTTTTGATCTGAGGTTATTTTCAATTATTTGAATAGATGATAAAATAAGCTCTCTATTATTCATATTAGGTTTTCCTCTTAGAAATTAAAATAATGACTCCAATCAAAACTTACTGATTCTTCAATACAGCTTGGTAAGCCTGCACACCACACCGGCATTTTTGCCTCTCTTACTACATCAGAACATGGATAATACGGCTTGATATCTAGGACTGGTGTGCCATCTTCTGCATCTATATACGAAGTATATATAATTCCGCAGTCATAATCAATACCTTTAACATCAACAATGCTCATGCAAATTGGATTAGGTCGTAGCGGTGATCTCGTTGCAAATATTCCTAGGGTGTCTGGTCCTGTCTTATAGGGCTTTTCTATAGTTCTCGTTCTACGCAAATCAGGATTATCTACCTGATCTGCCCACCAAAGGACAACTAAGTGTCCAAACCCATCCATTGCCGTTAGTGCTTCTTTATAATCTTCTTCAATATAAATTTTAAAACCCTGGTTAGTATTAACTTCACCTATCACTTTTAATTCCATCACAACTGCCTCCTTAATTAATAAATCGGTACAGTTATATTATAGAATATTCCCTAAAACTACTCTTGATTAAATTTGTTTAAAATAAACGATAAATTGATGTTATTTGCTTAGTTGCTAACTTTTATGTGCATTGGCAGCAGCCAGAGTGCATTGACATTATCTTAGACATGAAAATAGTCAGTGCCTTAGGGTTAGTGGGCACTGTGGCAATAGCCCATGTCAGACGCCACCAAGGGCATGGTGCATCAAAGCTTGCTTTTTTTGCTGCTACAGCTCCTAGCGTGATTAGATACCTTGATTTTCCTTATGGATTGTTAAAGGAAGGTGTCACTAAGACTATTCAGGAAATCAGCCTGAGTAAGCGGATTATGATAAGTTCTTTTTATACATCTTCTCCATAAAGCGAAAATTTATCATCTGAGATGCCCAATGTTTTTGCTATAATCTGCTTTAAGGCAATCTGGTACTGGCGTTGCTTTTCTTGATCCGAAAGATACTCTGCAAGGAGCGGACTCTGTGTTACGCTTATAATTGCCCTAATGAGGATATCTGCTGTTTGCAGCGGATGATCCACCTTGAACACACCCTCTGCAGCACCCTGTTCAATGATCTTTGCAAAGGGCACTATCATCTTTGCTGCCATTACAACGCTGTATTTATACTGAGAAATATCAGATTGCAAAAGGCGAGCCAGCAGCGCTGCATACTCTAGCTTTGAACTTTGAAATTCGTTTTTCTTAATCATAAAAAGCCTGAATTTGCTCAGTGCGTCCAGTTCTTTATCATTGACTACAGGATTAAGATATCTTACTGCTTCATCAATAATATTGGATATGCTTTCCGAAAGTATATCCTCCTTCGACTTAAAGTAATGATAAAAACCTCCCTTTGAAATCCCACTAGCCTTTAGGATATCATCAATACTCGTCTGTTCATATCCTTTTTCAACAAAAAGCTTTTCTGCATACTCTAGCAGTTCTCGTTTTTTGTGCTCATGATTTTCTGCTGTTCTTGCCATTCTATTCCTCCTAATCCACAATCATATTCATCAAGGCATTA
>JARBTY010000167.1 GCA_029239935.1 Clostridia bacterium
GCTATGATGCCCATGATATTTAGCTGACTATAGCCGCTTTTGGCAACCTCTTGTTTGAATTTATGTCTCATCATCTTATTTTCTATAAAAATATTAGAAATCTGCAGGGCAGCTAGGTTAAAAGTTTTTGTAGGTGCCGTACAGGTAATGGTCATATCTGAAAACTCAGGTTTGAGATTGGCAAAGACGAAGTGTTGATGGCCTGAATAGACAAAATCCGCATGGATTTCATCAGCTACCACAATAACCCCATGTTTGATACAAATATCGCCCATGCGGATCAGCTCATCCTTTGCCCATACACGTCCTACAGGATTATGGGGACTACACAAAATAAACATCTTCACTTGGTTCTCAACGATTTGGCGTTCAAAATCTTCAAAGTCTATAAGATACCTATCTTCAGAGTAAACAAGCTGATTGATGACCAGCTTACGTTCGTTGATTAAAACAGACTCAGAAAATGGGTAGTAAACTGGCTGTTGAATAAGCACTGCATCGCCTTTCGCAGTTAAAGCTCGGATGGCAGTGCAAAGAGCATAAACAACACTTGGTGTCTTTACCAGCCAAGAGGGCTCCACCTTCCAGTCAAAAGAGTTTAAAAACCAATGTTGTAATACTTCAACATAGTCCTGGCTATTTTCAGAATAACCAAAAATCCCGTGCGCGCTTTTAGCTGTAAGGGCCTCAATGACGGCAGGCGGAGTTCTAAAGTCCATATCTGCAACCCACAGAGGTAAGATACCTTCAGGTTTTCCACGGCGTACAGCAAAATCATATTTAATGGAATCGGTATTTTTGCGGTCTATTATTTCATCAAAATTGTAAGACAAGTACTATTCCTCCTTTAATGCAAGCTTAAGATCCTCAATGAGATCCTGGATATTTTCAAGGCCAACTGACAGACGAAGCAGACATTCATTGATACCTTTGGCATCCCGTTCCTCTTTTGGCACATCGGCGTGAGTCTGAAGCATAGGGTAGGTAATCAGCGTTTCCACGCCGCCGAGGCTTTCGGCATACTGTATGAGAGAAACTGACTCTAATAAATGTTTGGCAGTTTGTTCAGAGTCCACTTCAAATGAAATCATAGCACCAAAACCAGTGGCTTGAGTTTTGGAAATTTCATAGTCAGGATGAGAAGGAAGTCCGACATAGTGGACAGCTTTGATTTTTTCTTGCAGGCAGAGCCACTGGGCAAGCTGAGCGGCATTATCTTGCTGCTTGTCCATACGTACAGCAAGGGTCTTAATACCACGGATCAGGAGCCAGCTGTCAAAAGGTGAAAGACATGCACCGGTTGTCTTGTAAATAAACTTTAGACGTTCCGAAAGCTCCGGGTCAGAAACAACCACAAATCCAGCAAGGGTATCATTATGACCACATAGGTATTTTGTTCCGCTATGAATAATGATATCAGCACCAAGTTTAATAGGCTGCTGGAAGTATGGGGTTAAGAAGGTATTATCTACAATAAGCAGGATATCACGCTCTTTTACAAGAAGGGAAACAGCGGCAATATCTGTAACTTGCATCATAGGATTACTTGGGGTTTCAATAAACACGGCTTTGGTTCGAGGCGTGATATGAGAGGCAATCAGGGAAATATCTGAAGTGTTAACAAAATCAAAGGTGATGCCGTTTTTCATGGATATGTTGTAAAACAGTCTAAGAGAGCCACCATAGAGGTCATCAGAAGCAATGATGTGGTCACCAGGAGAGAAAAGCTCCAAAACAGCAGAAACAGCAGCCATACCCGTTGAAAAAGCAATGGCATCAAGACCCCCTTCAAGTTTTGCAACAGTTTTTTCAAGATGCTCTCTAGTGGGGTTTTGAAGCCGTGAATAGTCATAACCTGTACTCTCGCCAACAGCAGGGTGGGCAAAAGTTGCAGATTGAAAAATTGGAACGCTTATGGCACCGGTACGGTCGTATTTATCATCATTTCCATGTATGCAAAGAGTACTAAAATCCATATTCATATCTCCCATCTTAGTAAAAATTAAATCATACTATTATTATATGTATTAAATGATATGAGAAAAAGGGTATCTTGTCAATTTAAATGATGAAATTAACTTTTAGGGTATGCTATAATCAAAACAATATAAAAAGGAATTTGCATTTTATAAAGAGGAAGGAAGTTAAACCAATGATACTTTCAGGAAAAGAAATACTTAAACATGTTGGAAAAGATATAGTCATTGAGCCATTTAATGAAGCTAAAATAAATCCTAATAGCTACAATCTGTCTTTACACAATGAACTACTCGTTTATGAGAACAATGTATTGGATATGAAGAAACTCAACTCAACCCAAAAGATTATCATACCAGAAGAAGGCCTACTACTCGAGCCAAACAAATTATATCTAGGTCGAACTAATGAATTCACAAAAACGACAAACTTTGTACCTATGCTGGAGGGCAGGTCTTCAACTGGTAGGTTAGGACTGTTTATCCATGTCACAGCAGGCTTTGGGGATGTTGGTTTTGCAGGGTATTGGACACTGGAAATATTTTGTGTACAACCCCTTATCATTTATCCGAATGTAGATATTTGCCAGATTTATTATCATAGTATAGAAGGGGAATACGAACTTTACTATAGCGGGAAGTATCAAAACAACAATGGTATACAAGCGAGTATGATGTATAAAGACTTTGAGTAGTACGTGTAATATGATATAAAGTGTGAGTATAGAAGTCTCAAGACAAATAAGTTTTGAGACTTTTTTATTGTCTATTTAATCATATTAATATAGAATTATAGAATAGACAGTAATATTATGGAGAATTTTAGACGATAACTTCTAAGCCTAGTTAGGTGAATAAAAAATGAGTAATTGTTTGTTGCATATGAGAGAAATTATCTTTAGGGGGAATACTGTGAATACTTCGAAAAAGTTCTATGCTTTTAAGTACAAGTTAAGTATATTGCTATTTACAGTTGTTTTATTAGTTTCAAGTTTTTTAGGTATTTTTCAATATATCATTATGGGAAACACCCTTAAAGCTAGTTTTGAGCAAAACAAAGAACTTATTAAAGATAGGGTAATTAATATTGTAAGGGATGCAGATTATATTAATCTATTGATTGAAGAACCTCTTGAAATAGAGGCAAAAGAGCTCTTAAATAAGGTAAAAGAAGCGTATGAGACTAGAGGCACTATCGATTTTAATCTTGAGCCCTTTTTAGAAGGTAAAGAAGATATTCACTTATATATTATTGATGATAAAAATAAGATTGTATCCTCTACAAACCAAAATGACTTAGGGTTGGATTTTTCGCCATGGATGGAGTTCACCAAATATTTAGAGGTAGTTCGCAAAAATAAAGTTTTTTCTAGGGCAAGGATGACACTCTCTATTACTGAAGGAGAAATGACAAAGTTTTGTTATATGCCTTCATCAGATGGGAAATATATTTTTGAGACAGGAGAAGTTATCAAGCAGAAAGATTTGCTAACGAAAGGTATTGGATTCGATAATTTTGAAGAGAGGGTTATGATAGATAGCCTATTTGTGGATAGTATTATTCTCTTTGACTATAAAGGGACAGCTTATAAGAGAGATGAAGCGGGTAAAAATATTGAGATTGATGAGGAGCACAGACAGTATTTTGATAAGGCTATTCAAACAATGGAAACGGTTGAAGTAACAGGCAGATATGGTGGGAAAAAGGTTTATTATCAGTATGTACCTTATCAAATCATAGGGGCCCAAGGTGCTCACGAGAGAAATGTGATTGAGATTATTTATAATGATACTATTCTTTCAGAGAATTTAAATGAAAATATAAAAATGATACTGATTGTAGTCAGTATTGGAGCAGTGCTGGCAGCTTCTTTTGGATTTTATCAAGCACGGATTATTACAAAACCTATAGAGGCGATTACAGAGGGTGTTAAACAAGTTTCTGAAGGTCAGTTTAATATTAAGGTGAAGGTTGATACAAATGATGAGTTTTCATTGCTAGCAGAGCAGTTTAGTAAAATGACAAAAGATATAGAAATGTTTATTGAGGAGAGATATAAAACTCAAGAAGCACTGGAAAAAAAGAATAGAGAGATTGTTGAGCAAAAAGAAGAGATTGAAGCTCTTTATGAAGAAACAACTTCAATGAATGATGAATTAGAGATTTTATTAAAAAGAAATAGAAGCAGTTACTTTGAAACGGTCAGAGCATTGGCAAATGCAGTAGAGGAAAAAGATGCTTATACCGGTGGACACTGTGAAAGAGTTATGCAGTACTCTATGCTTATAGCAGAAGCTATGGGATTAAGTGAAGGGGAAAAGGAAGACTTAAAGTTTGGAAGTATTTTGCATGATATTGGGAAAATAGGAATACCAGAAAATATCCTTAATAAGAGTGGGGCATTATCTTGTCAGGAATATAATTTAATTGAAAAACACCCAGAGATTGGTAACCGCATTTTAAAGGGTTTAAATTTCTTAGAAAATTGCAGAAGGATTGTATTCGAACATCATGAGAGGGTGGACGGCAAGGGATATCCTAGGGGGTTAGAGGGCAATCAAATTTATCTGTTGGCAAAAATCGTATGTATAGCAGATGCTTTTGATGCCATGACGAGCATCAGGCCGTACAGACAAAAAGCGATGTCCAAAGCAGAAGCCATTCAAGAACTTATCCGCCATAAGAGCCAGCAATTTGATGAAAACATAGTAGATATTTTTGTAAAACAGCTCATGGAAAATGAAATAAGACAGTTATAGAAGTAACATCGGAATATGCAAGGTATCACACGACTTATTTTTAGGAGTTGTGTGATACCTTTTTATTTTTCATATAGAAAGATATTGACAAATGGAAGTATTGGATATAAAATATTAATTAATAATAATTATTAACAAATAAAAAATATTAGGAGGATGAAAATGAAAGAATTAAAAGGAACACGGACAGAAGCGAATCTAATGAGTGCATTTGCAGGGGAATCACAGGCAAGAAATAAGTATACATATTACGCTTCAAAAGCAAAAAAAGAGGGATATGAACAAATAGCCAAGCTCTTTACGGAAACTGCAAACAATGAAAAGGAACATGCAAAGATCTGGTTTAAACTCTTACACGATGGTATTGCAGATACAGCTGCAAATTTAGAGGATGCGGCCAATGGGGAAAATTACGAATGGACAGATATGTATGCAGGCTTTGCCAAAGAGGCGAAGGAAGAGGGCTTCAATCATATTGCTTATCTTTTTGAGGAAGTTGGAAAGATAGAAAAAGAACATGAGGAAAGATATCGCAAACTTTTAGCCAATGTTAAAGGAGATATTGTGTTCTCAAGAGAAGGAGATACTATTTGGCAATGTGCAAACTGTGGGCATATCCATGTGGGTAAAAAAGCGCTGGAACTCTGTCCAGTATGCAATCATCCAAAAGCTTATTTTGAAATTAAAGCTGAAAATTATTAAAATAGATGCCAATCACAATCTAATACAATGATAATACTGCTGCGGCCCAACATAAAAAGAGGTAATTATTTGTGTTGGGCTATTACTATGTAAGAACTCATAAAGATAATAATAAACCAAGAGAGTACAAATAAAATCAAATAGTCTAATCTATAATACAGAGGAGTAAAGATTTAAGATAATCAGATATAAAAAAGGATATGGGATGCGGGGCATCCTATATCCTTTTTAGAGCGAGCTTATTGTGCAGGTTCCCATTTGCAGCGTACAGGAGAAACAATAGCATTTTCTTTTTTCAACTCTTTAAAAGCATTGTCGATCTCTTTGCGGTCGAGGCCAGAAAGCTTTTCAACTTCACCAGCACTTAATGGTTTACCTGCGTTTTTCATAACTTCTAGTACATTTTCTTTAACACCCATCATGAGTACCTCCTTTAATATGGTAAGAAAGAGATTGTAAAATTTGATTGTTCTGCTGTTTTGATTATAACATTGCCACAAAATGGGCGCAATATGCAAATGATTATTATAAAACAATTGTTTTCTTTTATATTATTTAAAGGGCAAGTACAAATTTTTTGTTTTATGATATACTAAAAATATAGAAAATTTAAACTTCAGCGTAGTTTCTTGAGATTAGTAGCAATATAAAAGGGGAATAACGGCAACCTAATAAATAGTGTATAGGATTGGTGCTCAATAGCTATATCAATTTGAGGAGGAGGTTTGTATGGCAATTTTAATACTATGGGTGATATCACCAGTGATATTAGGGATATGGCTTATCATTCTTGGGAGTGAAAGGTCTAAACTTAACAGACAAGTACGGCAGCTTACAGGTTACATACGCCGATTTTATGAAGAGGGGAAAATATCGGAAGAAGAGTATAAGACTGCGGTTAGGGGAGGTTATCTAGGGCAGCCTATTAATGGAGCTGGGCAGCAAGTGCCCATGAAAGTTTATCCGGTTGAAGGGACAGTTTTAGAGGAAAGAAATAGCAGTATACAAAGCAACATAGCTGACCAGATACCCATTAAATCCCCTATTTACCAGCCGAGACAGCCGATAAAAAAGGTAAAACAACCTGTCAGCACAATCAATATTGTATTAATCGTGGGTGTGCTTTTTATCATTTTGGCAGGACTTATCTTTGCAACAACAACATGGAAGACACTGCCAAGTGTGGCGAGGACAGCTATTATATTTTCTCTTGTCATTGTTTTCTTTGGAACCTCTTGGATGGCAGAAAACAAATTAAAACTCAAACAGACAAGTATCGCATTTTACACATTAGGAACTATCTTTTTGCCTATTACAATGATAGCAGTGGGGTATTTTCGCTTGTTAGGAAACTGGTTTACACTGATGGGAGAGGGCAGGTATCTGCTAGGACTAATAGCTTTTGTATTGCTGACTATAGCAGCTTTTGTAGGTGCTGTGAAATA
>JARBTY010000017.1 GCA_029239935.1 Clostridia bacterium
CGTGCCGGTACAGAAAATGTCATCTTCAATGTAGCCTTAGGGAAGGCATGCGAAGTCGCCCAAAAATCACTTTTAGATAATCAAGTAAAGGAATTAACAGACTATTTTTATAGCCGCCTTAAGGCTATATTTGATGAAGATATAAAGTTAAATGGAGATCTAAATCATAGGCTCCCTAATACACTAAATGTTAGCTTTTTAGGACATAACGGCACTGAAATACTTTCGAAGTTAGGAGATGATATTGCAGCATCAACAGGATCTGCTTGTCACTCTGGTTTAATTTCTATATCGCCTGTTTTAAAGGCAATGAATATTCCCTATGAAACTGCTCGAGGTGCAGTAAGATTCAGCTTGGGTAGATATACAACACAAGAAGAGATAGATATTGTTATTCAAAGGCTTAAAAAATTCATATAAAAGCAGATTTCTAATAAAGTTTGGATATTAGTGTTTCTGAAAACAGTAAAGATTTCAATGAAATGGAGGACGATTATATGAAAGTTGGTTTGATTAGATGCATGCAAACGGAAGATATATATCCCACTACTACTTGTCTAAAAGTTATGAAACAAAAAAAATTGGCATTCGAAGGGATCACAGAAGATATTGAATTGGTTGGCATAAATACATGTGGTGGTTGTCCGGGTAAAAAAGCTGTAACACGAGCTGCTGAAATGGTTAAAAGGGGTGCTGATACTATTGTATTTGCATCTTGTATTTTTAGAGGGACACCAATAGGTTTTCCATGTCCCCATGCTCAAACAATGAAAGATGCGATTGTAAAAAAAGTAGGGAATAACGTAAAAATTATAGACTATACACACTAAAGTATGCCGTTAGTATCCATAAATAGAACGAGGCGCCTTATATACCCCATCCATTTATAGCAACTCGCTCTAGCCTGTTATTTATGAGTTTAAATACACTATAATGTTCTCCTTCATAGTACCAGCTTCGAATAATGACTTCCATAATTCCATCCCCGTCTAAATCTGCTATTTGCGCTGTTTCAAACAATACCCTATACATTGTACTTTGTTCAGGCTCCTTTATCAGCAAGTACTGGTCCAATACCTGTTGCTGAACTTTGCCCCTTACAACATTTCTAAAGATGACTATTGCGTTATCACCCTTTTTGATTTCCCCAAATTCATTTTCATTTGCATTGGAAGCCGTCATAATAACTTCTTCTGCTCCATCTCCATCTAAATCGGCCCTTATGATTTCTTTTATCTCACTTACCGGACTTTCTAGTCCCTGCTGAATAAGCACATCTTTTAAGATCTCTTCATAGACAGGCTGCTTAGTACTTTGCCTTTTGTACGCCCGTGGAAATAAGGACCAATTGGGCTTTAAGGCCAGGTCATAATCCACCCTTTGTTTATCCTCATTATAAAGTTCGACCAAGGCATATTCCAGATCATATTTCTCTTCTTCTAACTCATCCCCAGTTATAGGATAAATAGGTTTACTGCCTTTAAATACACCGGTTTTCTTATCATCTACATAAACCTCATACTCAAAACCATCCATCTCTACAGCTTTTCTATTATAAAAGTCTTCAGGACTATACCACGCGCCATCTATCAGTCCTCCTATCAAGAACCCTCCTATCAAGATGGGCGTCGCATCGACATCCTTCTTATGAACTCTGAGCTCTTGACTCTTATCTTTCTGTTTCGATACTTGTTCTTCACTTACCCCGCTGTCTTTTTCCTTTAATAAAGCCGCGTCTTTCGGCAATTCTTTGTCCACCTGTAATGCAGTATCTTTTACTCTGTCATTTGAACACCCTGCAAACAATATACTTACAGTAATTAAGACTATCCCACATAATGCCTTCATATTTACCCCCACTATTTAGAAAACTATATATTTTATTCCAGAACTTTCTTTATAAAAAAGCATAACATATATTAACTATTCAGTCTACGTATGAATGCGGTGGTTATTAAATCAGTTTACATAGTCAGCTAGTTTGCAGTTTATAAAGATTTGCAATTAAATTTAGTATAGATAATTATTGTTTCGCGAATAGTGCAAATTATAAATAATCCTTCTTCCCAGTTGGGCTTTCTCTACTTATAATAGGATGCACTTCTTCTATTATTTTTATAGGAAATTTGAATTCATAGTAATAACCTTATATAATAAGACTATCACACTATACGGTTATAGTGAAAAATAGAAAGAGGTGATTGAGATATCCAGTTATCAGGAAAATAGAAAGAAATATATCACGATTAAGACTAGGGAACTTTTAAATGAACTCCCTCCTTTTATCTTTGACTTTTTTAGGGGTATTGAGCACACTTCAAGTGTCAATACAAGACTCGCCTATGCCTATGATATTCGTATATTTTTTGAATATATCCACAAACATATAGAAATGACTAGTCACTACACTTCGGTTGGGGACATTACTTTAGAAGACCTTGATCAAATTAAGGCGAGAGATATAGAGAAGTATCTGGAGTATCTGTCGTATTATGAAAATAATAGAGATGACGAACATGCTGTATATCACCAAAATGGACAAAATGGCAAAGCCAGAAAACTGGCCTCCATTAAAACGCTCTACCACTACTTCTACAGACAAGAAAGACTGCGTACCAACCCCTCTTCTCTCGTTGATATGCCAAAGATTTACGAAAAGCCTATCATTAAACTAGAAATTGATGAAGTGGCCAGGTTACTCGACTTAGTAGAATCTGGAGAGGCACTTAGTGATAAGCAGAAAATCTATCATCAATTTACCAAAAAACGAGACTTAGCCCTTATTGCCCTCTTATTAGGAACAGGTATTCGTGTATCTGAATGTGTGGGTCTTAATTTAGAAGATATTGATTTTAATTACAATGGTATCAAAATAACAAGGAAAGGCGGTAATGAGACCATTGTGTACTTCAGCAGGGAAGTGGAAACCATTTTAAGAGATTATATTCAGGAAAGAAATACGCAAGAATCTAAAACTTTAGATACTCCCCTCTTTTTATCCATGCAGCATAAAAGAATATCTGTTAGAAGTGTTCAGCTTTTGGTCAAAAAATATAGTGCGCTTGTTACAAGTCTCAAGACCATTACGCCTCATAAACTAAGATCAACTTATGGAACGCAGCTGTACCGAGAAACTGGAGATATTTATTTGGTAGCCGATGTGTTAGGCCATAAAGATATTAATACGACTAAAAAACATTACGCTCAGATGGATGATGAAAGGCGACGCAGAGCAGCCTCTATCATCAAACTAAGACAAGAATAAATTATATAGACATATTAAGCAGTACATCCAGTGAGTTCAAATCAAAAAGACCATAACCTTCGTTGGGATTAGGATACAACACCCCTTGAGATTGCTGTATGACGTTAAGCAATATATTATTTATGGCTAGAGTATTGGGCAAAGGTACTCTTTTTTCTTGTATAAACTTACTATATATAGTGGCGGCTACACCGGCCATAATGCTTACGGCTGGTAAGGTGCCTGTTATGCTGACCCACTCTCCCTGGCCGCAAGGTGCTGTAATTTGACTGCCATATGTCACCAAAAGAGGTCTTACTCTTTCATCCCATGTGTAACCCCTTCCTGAACTTCCAAGCATTACCTTTAGTTGTTGATTGTAGCCCCCTACAACCATTGCATTATCAATACATGCTGATGAGCCTAGTGTTGTAAAAGTGCTTGAAGGATTGAGGGTAATATAGGGATTAAGCTCTTGTTGTGAAATCCATAGGTTAATTTGACTTAATTGTCCTGCTTCTAAGGAGCCCTGTAGGCGCCATTCCCCTATATGGGGATTTTCAATTCGAAAGAATATTCTCTTTGCACCATTTAAGAAATCTAATTCTTCACCATTTGAATAAACGTTTGTTCCAAACACGTCAGTGACGCCCGCTTGTCTTAGATTAACAGGATCTGCAACAATGTTTGGCGGGGGATATAAAAATGCAGTGGAAATAGATGCGATTTTTTGATAAATAACACCTACCATATTTTGATCTTGTCTTGGTACATAAAGCGTTACAGGAGTAAATCCTTCCGAAGCTCGAAAACCATAATGATGACGTTTGTTTGCTTCTTCTCCTGTTGGAATGATTAAAGTGACCCCTGCTCTCCTTGCTACAAGTACTAATATGTCGTAAAGAATAAGTGAGCCGTCATGAGGGTCTAAATTTGTATTAAAAGGCATACACAATACCAGAGGTATATTGCGTTCTCCGGCAAAGTTCATAAGTTTGATAACGCCAACCATGACATCTTGTAAAGTCACCCCATATTTACTTGGGACTCCCCCATAAATCCTTTGAAGTGATTCAGATGCAGGTTTAAGCTTTGCAACTATAAATTCAGCTTCTGTTGCAATGCCGCGATAGGCAGTTCCAAAGCTTTCTCCGCCAGCAATGCCTAACATCATCGTACTCATACTCTCTTCTTGGGGAAGTGAAATGATTTCACTAGGGTTGGGACTAACGAGGGCTGCATTTATCTGATCTTTCAAATAATACACACCATCATCAGCATTGGTTTGCTGCCAAATACAAGCTATCCTTGTATTGCCATCTTGATGACGTAGTGCTTCATTTGTATAGTCTATATCGTCTGTGGCAATAAGACCAATATAGGTGCCTTTTCCTTTATAGCTTAAATTTTTGTCAGTAAGACTATAGGGAGCAGGTTGATAATCTTGATTTCTTTCACAAGGGACATGGCTTAAAATAGGTATACGATGCCCGGGGGTTACATCGGCTCTTAATACGTTACTTAAAGTATCAAACTGACTTTTTTTAGCATAAAGCATACTATAGTCCCCTATTAAACGAGTTGTTTTTAGCCCTAAGGTTTCATAATATTCAGGATCTTTATAATTTCCAGTATCAAGAAAGGCATAGATTTCCTCATCTGGACTAATACTGTTATAAAAAAAATCATTTTGAAATAATGCACTGGCTTGTCTGTATTGGTTATACATATGCTTAAACCAATTTGTATCTTCGGAGGCATTTTTCAAAAATGGCAAAGCTTTTATTAAAGAATGACTTAAATCTTCCCTTAGATAAATCCCATGGTCTATATAAGGTTCAAAGGAATCTACCATTGGTATATAATGCTTAGAAATATCTTCTTGCGTATAATTTATAATCATGCCCCCACTTACATTTTCTAGATAATGATTAATGATTTTATAAGTCAGACTTCTATATCTATAATTTTCATCAGGAATAAAAATATTTGAATAAATAAGTATAGGTCTATGCATCTCAATAGTAAGATTTTTGAGGTAGGCAATGCACTTAATATAATCTAATGCTGTCATTTTATCGTTTGGACTATAACAGCTTATCCATAAACATCTATCATCTAATTTGTTATAAGAAGCTATTTGACAAGTATACTCTGTCATATGATAAAAAAGGTTTGCATGTTCCTCTTGCTGTTTAACCCCTATTGTTGCCAAAATCATATGGGGACAGTTTGCAAGTTCTTTTATTAATAGGGCATCCACATTGCGGCAGAGCTCTATCGTAAAGTTAGGTTCTATAGAATGGGTTATTTCACTTAGCCAAGGCAGGTGCTTTTTTTCTATTTCTAAAGCTTTATAATTTATTCCTAAAGGCTCTATCTTGTCTAAATATTGTCTTAAGTATGGACTTGCATCTGCGCTATGTTCTATAATAACTTGCATACCTACCTCCTTATATATGAGATACAGTTTTCTAGGATTAAGTCTTTCATAGGCGTTCATATAGGTACTATTTATAATAGTTATGCTGGATACGTATTAATTATTAATTGAATGTGGTTATAGTGGTATATTTATAAAAATGAGTTATAAATTGAGAGAACGTACGTTTGCTTTATTTGCATAGTTATGCTATAATAAAAACTATCATATAGAAGTTAGAGGGATATTATGGATAATACACTGACTAATAAACAAGAGCAAATATTAGATTATATTAAGCAAGTCCTGCGAGAAAAAAGCTATCCGCCTTCGGTGCGAGAGATTTGCGCAGCTGTTGCACTAAGCTCTACTTCTACTGTTCATAGTCATTTAAATACGCTTGAAAAAAAAGGATATATCCGAAGAGATCCTACAAAGCCAAGAACAATAGAAGTTTTAGATGCGGAACATGATTGGCTGATGGATCATGTAAGTGCTGTTCCAGTGATTGGGAAAGTTACAGCGGGTGAACCTATTTTAGCCATAGAGAATATCGAAGAGTACTTTCCACTGCCTAACCACATGGCACGGAATGAAGAAATCTATATGCTGAAGGTAGTCGGCGTAAGTATGATTAATGCAGGGATATTAGATGGTGATCAAATTATTGTAAGGAAACAGACAAGTGCTCAAAACGGAGATATTGTAGTTGCTCTTTTAGGAGATGACGTAACGGTTAAACGTTTTTTCAAGGATAAAGACATCATAAGACTCCAACCTGAAAACGATACAATGGCTCCTATATATTCCAAAGAAGTCACTATACTGGGTAAGGTTATCGGCCTTTTCAGAGAATTTTAAGCAGATATTATAATAATATCTGCTTTTTGTGTTATATTATAGAAGTAGAGTTGTGACTCTTTTATATTACAAAAGATAGGGGTTTTTAGTTTATGGAATATCATTTTATTAAAGTGTGTGCAGCGACACCTCAGTTAGTTGTCGGAGACTGTAAATACAATACAGAGCAAATCATAGCGTGTATCAATGAATCCAGTAAAAATAATGCAAGTCTCACAGTATTTCCTGAACTTTGTATAACGGGTTATACTTGTGCTGATTTGTTTTTTCAGACCACTTTACTAGAAGAAACGCAAAAAAGCATGGCCGCTATATTAAAGGCGTCTCAAGAACATGAACAAATACTGATAGTAGGTGCTCCACTTGCCCATGAAGGTAATTTATATAATACAGCCTTTATTATATTAAAAGGAAAAATATTAGGAATTGTGCCCAAAACCTATTTGCCTAATTATAATGAATTTTACGAAAAGCGGTGGTTCCATTCAGCACATGACATCATTGATACAACTGTGAGCTATTGTGGATTCACAGTGCCTTTTTCCGCCAATATTTTATTTAAAGCAACTAATATTCCTTATTTAACGATAGGGGTAGAAATATGTGAAGATTTGTGGGCTATTGTTGCGCCAAGTCTCTATCATGCCTTAGCCGGTGCGACAGTGATGGTAAATCCTTCAGCCAGCAATGAAATCGTCGGAAAAGATACTTACAGAAGGCAGCTTATAGCACAGCAGTCTGCAAGGACAATGTCTGGTTATGTATACACCTCTTCGGGTATTAATGAGTCTACAACAGACCTTGCATTCAGTGGCCATAAATTGATTTATGAAAATGGTAAAAAAATATCTGAATCAGAGCTTTTTGAAAGAGGTAATGCCCTTTTATACGGTATTTTAGACCTTGAAAGAATTTATAAAGAAAGAATTAAACAAAATAATTTCAAGCACTCCACGATGATTAAAAATATGCAGTATCAAACGGTAGCATTTGAAATGGAGAAAAAGGCATTTGATTGGGACAGATTTGTTGATCCCCACCCTTTTGTTCCAGCGGAGGCTGATAAAAGAAAAGAACGTTGCCGCCATATCTTTAACATTCAGGCCAATGCCCTCGCTAGACGTATGGAGCACACTAAAAGTAAGATGCTACTTTTAGGGATTTCTGGTGGACTTGACTCTACTCTGGCACTTTTGGTATGTGTTAAAGCAGCAGAAATACTGGAACTAGGTCCTGAATGCATTTTAGGTGTGACCATGCCGGGATTTGGAACCAGTGACAGAACTTATAACAATGCTGTTAATTTAATGAAGTTACTAGGGATTACAATAAAAGAAATCTCTATCGTAGAGTCTGTTAAACAACATTTAAAAGATATTGAACATGATATTAACATACATGATGTGACCTATGAAAATGCACAAGCACGAGAAAGAACACAGATTTTAATGGATATGTCAAATAAATATAATGGTATTGTAGTAGGGACTGGAGATTTATCAGAACTTGCTTTAGGATGGGCTACCTATAATGGGGACCATATGTCTATGTATGGTGTTAATACCTCTATTCCTAAAACACTTGTGAGATATCTGGTGGATTATGTCGCACAATTTGATAGTGAAGAAGCTGTCAAAAGCATCTTGTTAGATATACTGGATACGCCTGTTAGTCCAGAGCTTCTGCCGACCAATAAAGAAGGCAGTATTGCCCAAAAGACTGAGGACATTGTTGGACCTTATGAATTACATGACTTTTTTCTCTTTAATATGCTGAGGTTTGGGTTTAATCCCTCCAAAATTTATTATTTAGCGCAGCAAGCTTTTAAAAAGGTTTATGATGACGAAACCATCTTAAAATGGCTGAAAATCTATTATAGAAGATTTTTCACACAGCAGTTTAAGCGTTCGTGTCTTCCAGATGGACCTAAAGTCGGTTCGATTTGCTTGTCACCTAGAGGGGATTTACGCATGCCTTCAGACGCCAGCAGCCGCATCTGGTTAGATGAATTAGAAACAATAAAGTAAATCAAGATAAAGATAAAGGCAGGCACAGAGGCCTGCCTTTATCAGAGATTAACGAGACCTTTATCTTTCATGGTCTGTAGGGCTGTCATGACACCAAGTCTTGCATGGTAGAAAGTAAGTCCTCCTTGAAAGAAAACGGTGTAAGGCGGTTTGATTGGGGCATCGGCACTTAATTCAATGGATGCACCTTGTATAAAAGAGCCGGCGGCCATAATAACCGGTGAATCATATCCGGGCATATCCCAGGGTTCTGGTGTGACGAAACTGTCCACTGGAGCCCCTTTTTGAATGCCTCTGCAAAAAGCAATCACATTTTCTGGGGTTTTCATATTAATGGCCTGAATAATATCACTCCTCTTCTCACCAGAAGCGGGCATTACTTCAAACCCCAGCTTCTCAAAAAGAGCGGCTGCAAAAACAGCACCTTTGAGTGCATTGGAAACGACTTCAGGAGCCAAAAATAAACCCTGCAAAATAGGTTGATTAAGCCCCAGTGTTGCACCAACCTCTTTGCCAAGGCCAGGAGCGGTGAGCCTTACGGCAGCATTTTCAATATACTCCTCTTTTCCTACAATATACCCACCAATGGGAGCAAGTCCCCCGCCTGGGTTCTTAATAAGTGACCCAACACAAAGATCGGCACCTACTTCCGTAGGTTCTAAGGTGTCTACAAACTCTCCATAGCAATTATCTACCATACAGATGATATCAGATTTAATGTTTTTGACAAATCCAATGACCTCTTTAATCTGAGCAATTGTAAGGGTAGGTCTATAACTATAACCTTTAGACCTCTGAATGGTCACAAGTTTGGTTTTGTCTGTAATGGCATTTTGTATACCTATGTAATCAAAACCAAAGTCTTCAGTGAGATCAACTTGCTTATAGTTAATGCCATATTCTTTTAGGCTGCCACGGGTAGGTCTGATACCAATAACTCCTTCTAAAGTATCGTAGGGCTTGCCTACAACGGATAAAAGTTCGTCGCCGGGTCTGAGATTACCAAACAAAGCAACGGTCAGGGCATGGGTCCCAGATATAAGCTGTGGTCTTACAAGGCCAGCCTCTGCTCTAAAGACATCGGCATAGATTTGCTCCACAACTTCACGGCCAAGGTCGTTATAACCATACCCTGTTGTTGCTGCAAAATGTACATCGCTTAATTTGTTTTTTTGCATAGCATGCAGTACTTTGGCGCCATTGATATGCATGATTTGATTAATTTGAGCAAAGGATTTACCCAGCTCTTTTTCGGTCTGCAGGCAAAAGTTTTCTGTAACCGCGTCTATTTGAAATAAGTTATATAAATGACTCATAGATGTTTCTCCTTATTTTTATCAATGAATAAGCCCTCTAAGAAGAGGGCTTATAGTATGCGTATCATTATTCTGCTGATGTATTTAAACTTACCATTTTTGATGGTATAAGTGTAGAGATAGCATGTTTATAAATCATTTGCTGTTTGCCTTCGCTCTCTAAAATAACTACAAAATTGTCGAACCCTTTAATGGTTCCTTTTAATTGAAAGCCATTGGTTAAAAAAACTGTTATGGAAACTTTATCTTTTCTAAGTTGATTTAATAAAACGTCTTGTAAGTTGATTACTTTACTCATTATTCTATTTCCCCTCCTAAAGGCTTGTGTTAAGTTGACTTTATTGTATATTATATTTTTAGGCTTGTCTAGCATATTGTTAAATTTTTCTAATAAGATATCATAATTATAGCCAAAACGGAAGAGGCTTATACTGCATTTGGAATGTTTTGTATTATTTTTATAAACAAGAAAGCATCTGCGACACGATTTGATCGGCATCAAAAAGACATTTATCGACTTCAATAAAAACAGGGTCTGCCTGATGGGTAAACCAGGTGAGCTGTCTCTTGGCATAATGTCTTGTATTTTGCTTAAGCTTATCAATACATGCTAGTAAAGAGGCTTCGCCTTTAAAATAAGGGAAAAATTCTTTATAACCTATTGCCTTCATGGAAGTAAGCTCTTCGGAGTAACCTTTGTTAAAAAAATTTCTCACTTCTTCTACTAACCCTTCCGCAACCATATGCTCTACCCTCTCATTGATGCGGTTATACAGTACACTTCTTTCCATCGTTAGAGTAAAAAAAGTATAGTCATAGGGAGAGCTGTTCTGAGACCTTTTAAGCTTCTCATCCTGATTGTGGGCAGAAATAGGCGATTGTGTGAGATGGTAATATTCAAGGGCGCGGATAACTCTTTTGACATTATGAGGATGGATAACCTCTGCACTCACAGGATCTATCTGTTGGAGTTTTTCATGTAAAAAGGTATTTCCCTTTTCCTGAGCTTCTACAAGGAGCAGATTTCTATAATCTAAATCAGCTTTTGTCTCTTCAAAATCGGTCTCATATAAAATCGCATTAATATAAAAACCCGTTCCACCAACCAGGATGGGCGTTTTACCTTTGGCATAAATATGCGCCATGTACTGCTTGACCCGTTCTTTGAAATAAGCTACACTGCAAGGCTCATCCGGTGAAAGCTCATCGAGCATATAGTGGGCAACGCCTGACATCTCTTCTGGTGTAACCTTAGCAGTGCCAATATCCATACCTTTATAAATCTGCATGGAATCCGCAGAAATAATTTCACCATTTATTTTTTTTGCTAAAAGGACACTTGAAGCTGTTTTGCCGGAGGCTGTAGGGCCTGTAATTAAAACTAATGGTTTTTGCATTCAATCACCTGATCTATTCTTTATATTCGTTTAAACATTTTCTCAATATCTGATTTAGTTAGTGCAACCAGTGTAGGCCTGCCATGAGGACAGGTGAAGGGATTTTCGAGCTTAAGGAGTTCCTGAACTAAGTGGTCGCATTCTTTATGGGAAAGCTTATCATTGGCTTTAATGGCACTTCGACAGGAAAGCTTAATGATAGTATCTTCTTTTATAGACGTAATATCTTTAGGATTATTTAAACTCAGTGTATCTAAAACCTCTTTAAAGGTACTAGCCGGAAGGGGCTGATTAAAGATAAAAGGGACTTCTCTGATTGCGATGTTATTTTCCCCAAAAGGTTCAATCTTAAAGCCAAGCTTTATAAATAAAGGACTGTGAGTTTTTAAGATCATTTGTTCCATCGCTGTTACGGGTATTGGTTCAGGCAGTAATAACAGCTGAGTAGGTACTTCACCCCGGCTGAAACTTGCCATGAATTTTTCATACATGACCCGTTCATGGGCTGCATGCTGATCCATAATAAATATTTTTTCATTATATTGTATCATCCAGTAGGTACTAAACAACTGGCCAATGATAGTATAAGATACAAAAGGCTCTTGAGATTCATGGACTTCATCGGCATAGACTTTTAGAGGTGCGGGTTCAACAGGCAGCGTCTTAGAAGTCTCAGAATAAAAAGACGGTTTTAAAGGTTCAGTTGCTGGACCAAATAACTTTTCTTCTGTGGGCACTTCCTTTGGCGCGTGCATCACAGTAGGCTTCCGGTCATCATTAAACTTATCGGGAAGCATAGTTTTGGGTGTAGGTATATTATGGGCTTTTCTTTCGGCAAAAAAAGTATCCACAGCCACTTGCTCATGAGAAGGCTGCAAAAGACTGTTAGGTGGTCTTTGAGGGGTTTTATCAAAGGTCACGTGGGGTACTAGGTTCTCTGTTTTAAGATGAGCTAGAATACCTTCATAGATTGTTGAATAAATAAGCTCCTCATTTTTAAAACGTACCTGCATCTTTGTGGGATGGACATTGACATCTACGAGATGAGGATCTATATGAAGATGGAGTATGATAAAGGGGAATTTGCCTATCATAACCAAAGTCTTATAAGCGGCTTCAACCGCCCGCTGCAAAAGATTGTTTTTAATATATCTGCCGTTGATAAAAAAGTGCTCATAGTTTCTGTTAGACCTTGTAAGAGAAGGGTTCCCCAACAAGCCAACGCATTCGATACCATTATCGTTGTAATAAAACTTAAAGGTGTTTTTAGCAACTTCTTTACCATAAAGATTAAGAACACAGTTCACAAGGTCATGGTTACCAGAGGTTGTAAAGACCATTTTATTGTTTTGAATATATTTGAAAGAAATCTCTGGATGTGCAAGGGCTAGCTTATACATATACTCTGATATTTTTGCTCCCTCTGCCCCACTGCTTCCTAAAAATTCTTTGCGGGCAGGGACATTAAAGAAAATATGACGCATAATAAAAGTCGTGCCGCTTGGACACGCGATTTCTTCTGAAGAAAGTATTTTGCCCCCACTGACTTCTATGCGCTTGCCGGTTATATCCTGGTTGACTTTGGTGATAAGCTCTATATGGGCAATGGAGGCAATACTAGCCAGAGCCTCTCCCCTAAATCCAAGCGTCATTACCTCCATCAGATCTTCGGCTGTATTAATTTTACTTGTCGCATGGCGTAAAAAGGCTATTTCTACTTCATCTTTAGGAATGCCTACCCCATTATCGGTTACCCTTACAAAATCTATCCCACCATTTTTGATTTCTACAGTGATGGAACTGGCTTTAGCATCGATACTATTTTCGACCAGCTCTTTAACGACAGAAGAAGGTCTCTCGACCACTTCACCTGCCGCAATTTTATTAATCGTATGGGTATCAAGTATTTTTATAGTAGTCATTTGACCACATCCTTCATTTTCTTTTGTAAATCATAGAGAATTTGAAGCGCTTTCATAGGTGTCAGCTCAAGGATATCTAAATTTTGAAGTTCACGAATTACTTTCTCATGCTGTCTTTCAAATAAGGAGAGCTGCTCCAGTGGCCTTGAGGTGGTTTTTGAGGATGCAACGGCCCGTGGTGTCTCCTGGGGTTTGATGCTGATAGTCTGATGAAGTTCGCCTTTTTCCAGCTCTTTTAGAATGGCTTTTGCACGTTCTAATACAATAGGGGGAACACCAGCTAGTTTAGCAACCTGAATACCATAGCTGTGATCGACACTGCCTGGGACAATCTTGTGCAAAAAGATAATATCCTCTCCGGCCTCTTTCACAGCTACACAATAATTTTTTAAAGAAACTAAACGGTTTTCTAAATCAGTCAGTTCGTGATAATGGGTAGCAAACAGGGTTTTGGCCCCGAGTTTATTTTTATCGGCAATGTGCTCGATAATAGACCAGGCAATACTTAGTCCATCCAAAGTACTTGTGCCCCTGCCAATTTCATCTAAAATAAGCAGGCTGTTTGGGGTAGCATGATGTAAAATATTAGATACCTCCATCATTTCGACCATAAAAGTACTTTGTCCAGAAGCCAAATCATCTGAGGCGCCTACACGGGTAAAGATTCTGTCAGTCACACCTATAACGGCACTTTCAGCAGGAACAAAGGAGCCGATTTGAGCCATAAGCACAATAAGGGCTACTTGCCGCATGAAAGTAGATTTACCTGCCATATTAGGACCAGTAAGCAGCATGATTTGCTGCTTTTCGTTATCAAGATAAACATCATTGGCAATAAAATGATGCTCACCAATAATTTTTTCTACAACAGGATGTCTGCCCGACTTGATATCTATGATGCCACTATCATTTATGGTAGGTTCTACATAATGGTATTTATCAGCAACATCAGCCAGAGAGCAAAATAAATCCAGTTCAGCAATCTGATGAGAGGCAGCTAAGAGCCGTTCCATCTGTCCGAGAACTTGTTCTCGCAGACGGCTGAATAATTGATACTCAAGGGTATTAAGTTTATCATCTGCCCCCAAAACCTCTTCTTCAACCTTTTTTAACTCCTCTGTAATATAACGCTCGCAATTAGATAAAGTTTGTTTGCGGATAAAATAGTCTGGCACTAAATGATTGTAAGACTGTGTCACCTCTAAAAAGTATCCAAATACTTTATTGTATTTGATTTTTAGGTTCTTAATACCCGTCTTTTCTTTTTCTTTGGCTTCTATCGCCATTAGCCAAGAAGCGCCTTTGGCTTTAATCTGTCTTAATCGGTCAACCTCTTCGTGGTAACCATCTTTAATGAGATTACCTTCCCGCACAGACAAGGGTGCATCCTCTAATAAAGCTGTATCAATCCATTCAAAGATATCTTCCATACAGTCAAAGATGTTAAAAATCTTATTGAGTTTTGAAGATTGGCATGATTGAAGTAATTGATAAATGGCAGGAAGCGCTGCTAAAGACTGTTTGAGCGCAATAAGCTCTTTGGCATTGCAAGTGCCGTAAGCCACTTTACCCATGAGCCTTTCAATGTCATAAATTTGATTTAATGCGTCAAATAAATCCGCTCTTAAAAGCCCATTATCTTTGAGTTCACGGGTAGCGGACAGCCTTTCAGTGATAGGTTCCACATGAATAAGAGGCTGCTCGATGCATTTGCGGATGTATCTTGAGCCCATAGCTGTTTTAGTATGGTCAATCACCCATAAAAGAGAGCCTTTTCGGCGTTTTTCACGCAGTGTTTCAGTAAGCTCTAGATTTCTTCTTGTTGAAATGTCTAGCAGCATATAGGCATCTATATTATAAAGCTCTATATGCTGCATATGAGATAAAGCATTTTTTTGGGTATCTTTGAGATAGGCCAAAAGACTTGAAGCCGCCAGTGTATCTGATTGCGCCCTCATGAGGCCGATGCCCTCCAAAGAAGTAAGGTCAAAATGCCTTGTCAGCAGATTATAGGACAAATCAAAATCTATATAGTGAGGGGGAATCTTCTCTATAATACAATAAAAACGCCCTTTAATAAAATCCTGAATTTCGCTGGTGTTATACGTGTTTTCATCAAGCAGACACTCTACAGGAGAAAATTTAGCCAGTTCATCCAGAAGTTTACGAGTATGGTTTTTACCCTCAATGGAGGTCGCCAGCCATTCACCGGTTGTGACATCACCGATACTCAAACCATAGGTGCCGTCTTGGCTAATAATGGCACAGATATAATTGTTTTTACCTTCGCTAACAGTGCTGCCCTCAAGAATGGTGCCAGGGGTAACAATACGCACCACATCTCTTTTCACAATACCTTTAGAGACACTTGGATCTTCAACTTGTTCACAACTAGCAACTTTAGAGCCTTTTTCAATGAGTTTTGAAATATAAGTATCTGCCGCATGAAAAGGAATGCCGCACATAGGGGCCCTCTCTTCTAGACCGCAGTCGCGGCCTGTGAGAGTAATCTCGAGTTCTCTTGAAGCAAGTTTTGCATCCTCAAAAAACATTTCATAAAAATCACCTAATCTAAAAAACAAAATACAATCCTGATGCTGTTCCTTGATATCCAGGTATTGTTTCATCATCGGTGTAACATTCATTTTCATCATCCTTACTCTGCTAACTCCCCAATTAAATAGTGGGTTTTAGTATCAACAATTTTTACCTTAGCAAACTCTCCAATAAGCGTTTTAGGGGCTTTAACATTGACCAGCAAGGCTGTATCTGTTCGGCCACTTAGGACAGAGTCCTCACTTTTACTGACTTCTTCAAAAAGCACTTCTACGGTTCGGCCAACATATTTTTTCATTGTTTCAAGGGTATAAGTCTTCGATAATGCCAAAAGCTCATTAAAATGCTTTTTAACAAGTTCTTCCGGTACCTGCTCTTCCATAGCCGCCGCTGGAGTGCCTGTCCTTTTGGAGTAAATAAAAGTAAAGGCGCCTGCATATTTAACTTGTCTGACAACGTCTAGGGTATCCGACACATCTTCGGCTGTTTCTCCAGGAAATCCTACAATAAAATCAGTGGTGATTTCAATGTCTGGGACTGCTTTGCGGAGTTTAGCAACCAGTTCAAGATAGCTTTCCTTGGTATAACCCCTATTCATCTTAGTGAGTATGCGGGTACTGCCGGCTTGAATAGGTAAATGAATGCTTTTACATACCTTGTCACATTCAGCCAATACATCAATAAGTTCATCACTTAAATCCTTTGGATGAGAAGTCATAAACCTGATGCGTTTGAGTCCTTCAATCTTGTTGATTTCTCTTAGAAGCTTTGCAAAACTAATAGGCGTATCCAGATTTTTGCCATAAGAATTGACATTTTGCCCAAGTAGCATCACTTCTTTCACACCGTCAGCTACAAGGCCTTTTATTTCATTGATGATAGAAGCCAGTTCACGGCTGCGCTCTCTGCCTCTAACATAAGGAACGATACAGTAGGTGCAAAAATTATTGCAGCCATACATGATATTGACACAGGCTTTAAAATCATATTTGCGGGCACTCGGGAGATCCTCAACGATATCTTGATGGGAATCCCATATATCAATAACAGGGTGATGGGTTTCAAACCTTGTCTGCATCAGTTCTGGAAGTTTATAGATATTATAGGTCCCAAATATGATATCCACAAAATTATATTTTTTCTTTAAGGTATCAAGCACAATATCTTGCTGCATCATACAGCCGCATAATGCAATGATAAGGTTGGGATTGCTCTTTTTAATATTCTTTAAAGCCCCAAGCCGGCCATAAATTTTCATCTCAGCATTTTCTCTTACACAACAGGTATTATAAAGGATAAAATCGGCTGCATTTTCTTTATCGGTCTTTTCATACCCAATTTCTTCGAGCATACCTTCTATTTTTTCCGAGTCTTTTGCATTCATCTGACATCCAAAAGTAGAAACACAGTATTTAAGGCCTTTTCCTTTGACATTTTTTGATAATATATGAATGATATCAGCTTGACGAGTAGCCTCTTCGGTTGATATATTAATAACTTGACGTTTACTCATTTAGTAGTCCTCCTTTTTGATTCTCTCTCATTCTACATGAAATAGGCAGAGGATTCAATGGATAAGTTTTTGTTAAACGGAGTGTATGCTAGGTTAAAGCACAGAGAGTCCTTCAAGATCTAAGATTTTGACGGTATATTTGTGATAATCTATAAGACCGTCTGCTTTCATGTGACTTAATTCACGGGACAAGGAAGGTCTTGTGACATTTAGAAATTCAGCAAGCTCATTACGGTTAATGGTAAGAGACAAGGTAAGCCGATTGGTTTTACTGTACTCATCCAATAAAAAAGCAGCTATTTTGCTCCTTACCCCTTTAAAGCTTAAATACTCTACCTTTCTATTAAGAAACATGGCTTTATTAGAAATGATGTTAAGCATATTAAAAATGATTTTTTGATGACTTGTACAGTTTTTGACACAGCCGCCGAAAAAAATAGTTTTGTTAATAAAACAAACGGAAGCATCATCTTGGGCGATAACCGTAGCAGGCCAGACACCTCTATCGGAAAAAGCACCGATTTCTCCGAACAAGCTCCCTTTCTCTAATACGCTCATGATAATTCTTTCGCCTAATATGTTTTCTTTAGTCACCAGAACATGACCTTTTAACACAAGGCCAATGGTATTGATTTTATCCCCAGCATGCACAACAAAGCTGTTTTTTTTATAATGAGAATAGGTTATATTGTGAGAGTCTAATAATAAATCCAATTCTTCAGGTAATACGTTCTTAAATAGTTTGGTATTTAAAAGAACAGACTTAATATTTTCCATGATTCGCCCCTTTTGTAACTAAAGTTACAGTTATTGTTTCGTATTTATTATATAATAAAGTTATAAAAAATAAAACTAAAAAATAAAAGGAAGTGTAAAATGATGAAACGTAAAATAGTGACGATAGATAGAGAAAAATGTAATGGATGTGGCCTGTGTGTAACGGCTTGCCATGAAGGGGCACTTAAACTGATAGATGGCAAAGCTGAACTTGTTTCAGATATATACTGTGATGGACTTGGAGACTGTCTGCCAAGCTGTCCGACTGATGCCATCCAAATCATAGAAAGAGAAGCTGAAGCTTTTGATGAAAAAGCTGTAGAAGCACATATTGCTAAAAAAAATCAGCCCTCTTTCCAATGTCCATCTACTCGTATGAAAGCGCTCAAGTCAAATCAAACAGAGACCTCACCAAAAGAGGTGCCAGCTAAAGACTTAGAACAAAGACCTTCTCATCTTGGTCAATGGCCTTGTCAAATACAGCTTGTTCCTCCTCATGCACCTTATTTTGAAAATGCAGATGTGCTTATTGCAGCAGATTGTACCGCCTACGCTTATGCAGGTTTTCATGAAAAATTCATGAAAAACAAGATTACCTTAATAGGCTGCCCTAAACTGGATGTGGTGCAATACGAAGAAAAGCTGACTCAGATTTTTAGTACTCAGACTATAAAAAGTGTTACAGTGATTCGGATGGAAGTACCTTGCTGTGCAGGGATTGTAAAAGCAGCAGAAAAAGCACTGCTAAATGCAGGGAAAATACTACCTTACAAGATTATAACGATTTCTGTGGACGGCAATATTTTATAAGACAAAATTTGGTATGCAAGAAATACTTTAAAAAGCTCACACTAATAAAGTGAAAGGAGCTGTTAAAGATGGCAAAAGATAGTCAAATAGATAATAAAGAAGCACGGATGGAAAAATGTAACGGACAAACCCCACTCACTTCAGAGGAAGGGAAAAATCATAACCGAACGACAAAAAAACATTCCGTTAAAAGAGAAGGCTTTCAAAGTCAGCATATCAATTAAATGATAAAAGCAAGGCTCACCATTACTTTCAAAATGGGGCCTTGCTTTTATTTAAGCACAGCTTAATCATTGAGTTTTATATCAATACCAATAACACCACAAACAACACCTGAAGTTTCTTTGATAGGGGCTGAAAAAGTAATACAAGGGGTCCGGGTAATGGCAGAGATATAAGGCTCAGACACATAATATTCTCCGAGTATGCCCTTTTTAAACCACTCTCTCACACTGCCGTTGGCGATACCAGCTGGAGGGATGGAGGCCACAAACCGACCGTTGTGTCCATTGGTCCAGATGGCTTCAATAAAGCTATTGGTGTGCAACAGCTCTTTAAGCG
This sequence comes from Clostridia bacterium, assembly GCA_029239935.1. The sequence goes on from JARBTY010000017.1 coordinate 19,407, forward strand.
TTTGCTGATGTATTTCCTTGTCTAGGGAGATAAAGCCTTCATGAGCAGCTAAATCACTTACTAAATTTTTAAAGCTTTTTAAATACTGGTCTATGGTATCGTTTTTAGAGATGGAAATCTCATTAAATTTGTAGTCTTTTAACAAAAGCGATAAGGTATGAGAAGAGTCGCTGAGTCTATGGCTCATATCTGCAATATCTTCTACATTTTCTTTTTGCTTATTCACCGAATCAAAAACACATTCAACACTAACAGCTGTTTGTTCGACGACTGACTCTACAATGCTTATGCTATGATCTACACTCTTGGCCAAGTGAATCTCCGCGTGGGATAGTCTGGAGATATCCCCCACCAAATCAACCACTCTACCGAAAGACAGTTTAATTTTTTCAAGGCTCTCTTCTATCCTTTTTGATTTAATAACGCCTACTTCAACCTTCTTCGAATTATCAAGGACATGTTTATTAGCTGCATTAAGTTCAGTTTGAATGCTGTCTATCAGATGGTTAACATCTTTAACAGCATTAGAAGTATTCATAGAAAGTTTTCTGATTTCATCAGCTACAACAGCGAAACCTTTACCAGCCTCCCCAGCTCTAGCCGATTCAATAGAAGCATTAAGGGCTAATAAATGGGTTTGGTCTGAAATTCTGTTTACAGTGTCTAAAATATGCAGAATCTCTTTTGAAGTTGTATTAAGTCTCTCCATATAAGTCATGGTGGCATTAGAAGAGTTTTGAATGTCGCTAATCGTGTTTAAAATATCTAATATTTCTACAAGGCTGGTATTGATCACTTCACTGGAAGAAACACTGATTGTTTTGAGATCAGAGGTAGTAACTTCTACTTTTTCAAGTACACTTAAGACCTCTTTAATGGCACCTATTGTGCTTGTAATATTGGCTGTCACAGAAGTATTTAACTGTGTCATCTCTTCAGTTTGTGCAAATAACTGCTGTGTAAAAGCATTATTTTCTTCTAGTGTGACATAAAGATTTTCAGAGACAGAAGAAACTTGGCTAGAAGCTACGTTTAACTCATAACCTAATTTTTTAAAGTTATTTTTATGCAGAATAAGGTCGTCTTCAAGCTGTTTTAAAGAAAAAATTGTTTTTTTGATGAGCAGCCATTGCACAAAAAGCACAACGACTAAAAAGATGCTGTTTACCAGCCAATACCTAGAAAAAGGAAAAAAAGTATACCAAATAGAAGAAAAGACTAAGATTAAAAGATGAGCCAATAAATTAAGTTGTTTTTTCATGTGAAATCCCCCCAAAAAAATAAGTGTTTAAACATTCAGCTATGCAGCAGAAATGTTTAAACACCATTGTTTAAATACATATATTTTTATCATAGTATAGATTAATAGAAAATTCAAGTAGTATCTTTATTCTAATCGATTCATAACCTTAAGGCTATAACCTATATTTTTAATTTGCTCTTTGTTTAAAACAACACCCTCAGGGGGCCTTTTGTTAAGTTTGAATACAATAGCCATCTGACCTACTTGCTGGTAAAACTGAATTCTATTCATCGGTATCGTTTCTTCTAGTAACTCAGACATTATTTCTGCTGTCGCTAGATGTCCAATAGCCGAAACATAACCATACTTTTTCACAAAGGCTTTAGCATCAGCAAAATCTATATCTTGGATAGAATATAATCCATTGGTTGTAGCAACTGTCCCATTGAATAATACAACAGGCAAACGCATATCATGGTTCAAATTATCCCTCCTAAAAAATACTCTCAGTTAAAGTAGAAATATTAGATAGTCATTAAAAATTGATCACATGCTGCAGCAGCACCTCGGCCTTCATTGATTGCCCAAACAACAAGACTTTGCCCTCTTCTCATATCGCCGGCTGTAAATACTTTAGGTGTACTCGTTCTAAAGCTGCCATAGTCAGCTTTAGCATTGGACCTTGCATCACGTTCAATAGCTAAATCATTTAAAAGCAAATCGTCAGGACCCAAAAAGCCCATTGCTAAAATAACGAGGTCAGCAGCGATCACTTTTTCTGTGCCAGGAATTTCCTTTGGTATAAAACGTCCTTGTGCATCTTTTTCCCAGTTCACATTAATAGTATGAACTTCTTTAACTTGCCCAGAAGTATCAGCTACGAACTTTTTAGTAGTGATACAAAACTCTCTAGGGTCTTTGCCAAATACAGCAGCAGCTTCCTCTTGACCATAATCCATTTTATAAATCTTTGGCCATTGAGGCCATGGGTTATCAGAAGCCCTTTCAAGCGGTGCCATTGGCATGATTTCAAGCTGAGTGATACTTTTAGCACCATGTCTTAAACTCGTTGCAACACAGTCAGTTCCTGTATCTCCTCCACCGATAATTACCACATTTTTATTTTTAGCAGAAATAAACTGAGAGGTTTCCTTGCCATCCAATAAACTCTTTGTATTGGCACTTAAAAAATCCATGGCAAAGTGCACACCTGAAAACTCGCGTCCTTCGACTGGTAAATCCCTAGGTTTTGTAGCACCACCGCAGAGCACCACTGCATCATACTTTTCTAACAGTTCTTCAGAAGAGCAGTCTTTACCAACTTCTGTATTGGTTATAAACTCAATACCTTCTTCGGCCATGAGATTAACTCTTCTTTGTACGACTTCTTCTTTATCTATTTTCATATTAGGAATACCGTACATAAGTAGTCCGCCAATACGGTCAGCTCTTTCATAAACGGTAACGGTATGACCGAGTTTATTTAATTGATCAGCACAAGCAAGTCCGGCAGGACCAGAGCCTACAACTGCAACTGTTTTACCAGTTCTTGAAGTAGGAGGTTCTGGCTTAATGAGGCCGTTTGCAAAGGCTCTATCAATAATATTACATTCATTATTTTTAATAGTAACTTGAGGATCGTTTATACCTACTGTACAGGCACCTTCGCAAGGTGCTGGGCAGACCCTGCCTGTAAACTCTGGAAAGTTATTAGTTTTTAATAAGCGTTTTAAAGCTTCTTCCCATAAACCTTTATAGATTAAGTCATTCCATTCAGGAATGAGATTATTTATAGGGCAGCCAGAGGCTGCTCCATTTATAAGAATCCCTGAATGGCAAAATGGTATACCACAATCCATACACCTAGCACCTTGAATCTTTTGTTTGTCTTCGGAAAGATGCAGATGGAATTCCTTCCAGTCATTTATTCTTTCGAGAGGCAAACGATCTGCTGGCACTTCACGTTTATACTCCATAAATCCTGTCGCCTTACCCATATCATTTCCTCCAATATCAGTTTACGCCAATGCGTTTTACAGTATTATATTTTCTTGAAAAGCAGCCATAAGAGCTTCTTCACCAGATAGTCCCATGCTCTCTACTTTTTTTATGGCAGTTATCATACGTTTGTAATCTTTTGGCATAACTCTTACAAATTTAGAAACCATTAAGCTCCAATTATCAATAATATTTTGCCCAACGGGACTTTGTGTATAGTTAACATGGTTTTGAATCATTTGGAAGACTTCATCTGTCTCGCTTTGATCCTCAAAAGTTCCAAGCTCCACCATTTCCATATTACATTTTGATTCAAAGGTATTATCAGGATCGTAGATATAGGCTACCCCACCGGACATACCCGCAGCAAAGTTACGGCCTGTAGAACCTAATATAACCACTTTCCCGCCAGTCATATATTCACAACCATGATCACCGACTGCTTCAACAACGGCCTTAACACCACTGTTTCTAACACAAAAACGTTCCCCGGCAACACCTCTAATATAAGCCTCACCAGCTGTTGCACCATAAAAAGCAACATTTCCGATAATTGTATTTTCTTCAGCTGCAAAAGTAGAAGCTTTTGGAGGGTAAACAATCATTTTACCACCAGATAAGCCTTTACCTATATAATCATTAGCATCCCCTTCAAGGTTGAGAGTGATACCGTTAGGAACAAAGGCTCCAAAGCTCTGACCAGCAGATCCTGTAAAATGAAGATTGATAGTATCCTCTGAAAGTCCTGCGGCGCCATAACGTTTAGTCACTTCACTGCCGAGCAGTGTACCAACAACCCGATTGGTATTTTTGATAGGGGAAGAAACAGTGACTTTTTGGCCCTTTTCAAGAGCAGGGGTACATTGATCCACTAAAACACTCAAATCGAGGGAATGAACAAGTCCATGATCCTGCTCTTCCTGACAATAAACATTTGCTTTTTCAAATCCTTCAGGCTGATATAAAATACCAGAAAAATCTAAGCCTTTAGCTTTCCAGTGAGTTACGGCCTGAGTCATTTCAAGTTTGTCTGTTCTGCCGATCATTTCATCTACTGTTCTAAAGCCAAGTTCAGCCATAATCTCACGCATCTCTTGTGCAACAAACTGTAATAAATTAACAACATACTGAGGATCACCTGAGAATTTATTTCTAAGTTCAGGATTTTGTGTAGCAACTCCGACCGGGCAAGTATCAAGATTACATACTCTCATCATCACGCAGCCTAAAACAATAAGTGGTGTTGTTGCAAAACCGTATTCTTCAGCCCCTAATAAAGCAGCAATAGCAAGATCGCGTCCTGTTAAAAGCTTACCGTCTGTTTCCACTTTAATTCGGCTTCTTAGATTATTTAAAATCAGTGTTTGATGAGTTTCGGCAAGTCCGAGTTCCCAAGGCAGTCCGGCATGTCTCACACTTGTTCGTGGAGCTGCACCGGTCCCGCCGTCATAACCACTGATAAGTACAACATCTGCAAGACCCTTGGCTACACCAGCAGCTATTGTTCCAACCCCTACTTCTGATACCAGTTTAACATTGATTTTAGCATCGCGGTTTGCATTTTTAAGGTCATGAATAAGCTGTGCTAAATCTTCAATAGAATAAATATCATGATGAGGTGGCGGAGAAATGAGACCAACACCTGGGGTAGAATTTCGGGTATTTGCAACCCAAGGGTATACCTTGCGGCCAGGAAGCTGACCACCTTCACCAGGTTTTGCACCTTGAGCCATCTTGATTTGAATTTCTCTTGCATTTACAAGGTAATGACTTGTCACACCAAATCTACCGGATGCCACTTGTTTAATGGCACTGCACTTAGAGTCACCATTTTCCATAGGCTTAAACCTTGAAGGATTTTCGCCGCCTTCTCCAGTGTTGCTCTTGCCTCCAAGACGATTCATGGCAATAGCAATACTTTCATGAGCTTCCTGGCTAATAGATCCATAGGACATAGCCCCTGTCTTAAATCTTTTGCAAATGGATGCAACGGATTCAACTTCATCTAAAGCAATAGGCGCTCTCGCCTTAAAGGACATAAGACCTCTAATAGTACAAAGTTTTTGAGTTTGCTTATTGATAAGATCTGAATACTCTTTATAAAGTTCATAACTTCCAGTACGGCAAGCATACTGCAATTTGTGGATGGTCTCTGGATTAAACATATGGTATTCACCATCTGCACGCCATTGGTAGTCACCACCTGCATCAAGACCGTTATCAGCAGCCGTTTTTCTGCTGACATAAACACTTTGATGTCTAAGCAGTGTTTCAATCGCTATTTCTTCAAGTCCTAAACCACTAATTCTAGAAGCTGTTCTTGTAAAGTATTGATCAATAACTTCTTGATTGATACCAATAGCCTCAAATATTTGAGCACCTTGGTAACTTTGTATCGTAGAGATCCCCATTTTAGAGAGAATCTTAACAACACTCTTGGTAACTGTTTTGATGTATTTTTTGATGGCATCTTTATAAGTAATATCTGTAAGCATTTCTTTAGTAATCAAATCTTCTATAGATTCAAAGGCAAGGTAAGGATTAATAGCTGAAGCACCGTAACCTATTAAAACAGCGAAATGGTGAACTTCTCTAGGTTCGCCAGACTCCAGAATAATACCAACTTTTGTCCTTGTACAGTTACGGATTAAGTGATGATGAAGACCTGAAACAGCCAAAAGTGCAGGGATAGGTGATAACTTATCATTAAAGTCTTTATCAGACAAGATGAGAAGATTAGAGCCGTTCGCTATAGCCTCATCTGCTTGTTTGAATAATTCATCTAATGCTTTTTTTAAACCCGCTCCTTTTTCACAGACCTCAAATAATATAGGTAATGTAGCTGATTTGAAGCCTTCAGCAGTGATTCCCCTTAGCTTATCAAGTTCTTCATTGCTTATAAGCGGCGATTTAAGCTTAATATTTTTGCAGCTTTCAGGTTTTGGACTAATAATATTACCGCCAGGCAACAAATAAGTTTCGGTCCCTGTAATGATCTCTTCACGAATAGCATCTATTGGCGGATTGGTAACCTGAGCAAATAACTGTTTAAAATAGTTATAAAGGAGCTGAGGTTTGTCCGAAAGAACAGCTAAAGGTATATCGCTTCCCATGGCCCCAACAGGGTCAAGACCTTCATTAATCATAGGCACTAACACAGTTTTTAAATCTTCAAAGGTATATCCAAACAGTTTCTGCTTGCTTACAAGTGTTTCAGAAGACAAGGCTTTGTCTGAAGGTGAAGAAGCTTTTGGAAGATTTTCAAGGTCAACCAAATGATTATTTAACCACTGACGGTAAGGATGCTCCGCTGCTGCTGTATTTTTAAGTTCTTCATCGTCTATAATAATACCCTTTTGAGTATCTATAAGCAGCATTTTTCCAGGATGAAGTCTTTCCTTACTCACAATATTTTCTGGTGGAATATCTAAAACCCCTACTTCAGAAGCTAAAATAACGGTATCATCTTTTGTCACATAGTAACGGGCAGGTCTTAGACCATTTCTGTCCAGTACAGCACCTACTTGATGGCCATCAGTAAAGACGATAGCAGCTGGTCCATCCCATGGCTCCATTAATGTCGAATGATATTCATAGAATGCCTTTTTTTCATCACTCATACTCTCATGATGAGACCAAGGTTCTGGAATCATCATCATGGCTGAATGAGCCATGGAACGGCCTGAGAGGCTTAAAAACTCAAAACTATTATCAAACATTGCAGAGTCACTGCCGTTGTTATTGATAATAGGTAAAACGGGTGTGATATCTTCACCAAATAAATCACTTTTCAGCATAGACTCTCTGGCGTTCATCCAGTTCACATTGCCGCGGAGGGTATTAATCTCTCCGTTATGAATAATGTATCTGTTAGGATGAGCCCGTTCCCAGCTAGGGAATGTGTTGGTGCTAAATCTTGAATGAACAAGAGCAAGCGCCGTTTCAAACGATGGGTCTTTAAGATCCTTATAATACGAACCTACTTGGTCAGCGGTAAGCATTCCTTTATAAACAATCGTTCTAGATGAAAAACTAGCTGCATAAAAATGAACTTGCTTTTGCACCATGCTGTTTTCAGTACGTTTACGTATTTTGTAAAGTACTCTTTCAAAAGCTAAATCATCTTGAAGTGATTCATCTTTTTGGATAAAGACCTGTCTAATATAAGGCATGCTTTCAAGAGCGGCATTACCAAGGTCTGTATCGTCAAAAGGTAAAGTTCTCCAGCCTAAAAGAGTCTGACCTTCTTCCTTAATAATGTTTTCTAACGTTTTTTCACATAAATTTCTCTCCTCAGCATCTTGAGAAAGAAAAAGCATACCTACCCCATATTGCCCTACAGATGGCAAAGAAAAGCCTTCTTGTTTACAAGCGTTTGACAGAAAGTCATGAGGTATTTGTACAAGTATGCCGGCACCGTCACCGGTATTCACTTCAGCACCCACCCCGCCTCTATGACTAAGATTCACGAGAATGGTCAATGCGTTTTCTACTATTTCATGCGACTTTTTGCCTTTGATATTGACAACCGCGCCAATACCACACGCATCATGTTCAAACATGGGGTCATACAGTCCTTGTTTTGTTGGTAATCCGTTTAGTTTCATTTCAATACAACTCCCTAATAACATTTGTATAAAGCCAGTTAAATACATAAGTCAAAATTATCGATGTGCTCAATATTATAAGCACAAATTTCACTTATGTCAAATAAGAAGAAATAAATAAATTTAGTTTTAGTATATTTTATCATAAAAATGTATATTTTACAATCTTATAAAATAAGTTTAAAAGCTTTTACGACAAAGGTCTTATTTATTTCCTAATAATTTACAAGTGAATATAAATTCATATTCCACGTATAAAAAAATTTTTGTAACATTTTAGTAAATGAATGATGAGCTGTCTCATCATTCATTTTATTCTTTATAGTATAAATTCTTTTACCACAGCAAAAAATTCTCTTAGGTAATAATTAGGGACAAGATAAGGCAGTGTATCTGCACCGATACCCTCTACCTTTTCTCCAAGACTGTTAGCAATCATTTTACTTCTTAGGACATGGAATCTACTGGTAACCACAATGGTTTTGGCGTCTTGCTGATGTGCATTAATGATATCAAAGGAATTGTGGATATTTTCATAGGTATTAGTCGAGTGCGCCTCAAGTATCAACCTTTCTTTTGCAATGCCTT
>JARBTY010000168.1 GCA_029239935.1 Clostridia bacterium
AGAAGGCTTCCTATTACTTGTCCCTTTGGAATGCCGTACGCTAACAAGTCCTTGCCTGTTATGGCCATCATTTTCTTGTTGTAACATTCCCCTTGCTGTATAATCTCTTCTTTTATAGTCCTCTGCAGCTCGATGGCCTCTAACTTAGGCTTCAATTTTTCTGGATTTTGAGCTTTGACGTCTGCCAGCTGTACTAGCAAGAGCTGATCAAATAACTCCTCTCCCATAACATTAAGTACTTTTTTTATACTTATTTTCGATAGCTTGTTTTTGAGGTGATAGTCGTGATACTCAATGAGTAAAACAATGTCTCGTATCGTATGATTATCTAATCTAAGCTCTTTAAGAATCTTTTCAGCCATTTGAGCCGACTTTTCGGGATGGTTATAAAAATGATCGATTCCTTTTTTATCTGTTGTCCGTGTATAAATCTTTCCGATATCATGTAAAAAAACAGTTAATCTCAAGAGCCTGTCTTGGGGTGTATTTTCCATGGCTACTATGGTATGGCAAGCTACATCATAAATATGGTGGGGATGGTGCTGCTCCATATCATAAGCTTTGTTGAATTCAGGCACTATATACTCCATAAGCTCTAATTCATGGAGCTGATGCAGATGTGCTGGGCTGGGCGATACACATATTTTAATAAATTCATCCCGAATTCTTTCTTTACTAATATGTCTCAGCAGTTCTTTACATGCACGTATTCCCTTTAAGGTATCTTCTTCTATTATAAACCCCAGCTGGGCAGAAAATCTAACTGCCCTAAGAATCCTTAGGGCATCCTCTGAAAAACGTTCTTTAGCATCTCTTACTGAACGGATGCATTTAGCCTCTATATCTAACAGCCCATTGTAGGGATCAATAAACCCTCTGACTGGGTGATACGCTATGGCATTCATTGCAAAATCTCTTCTAGATAAGTCTAAAGTAATGTCTTCTACAAAGTCTACACTTCCCGGCCTTCTGAAATCGGTATACTCTCCTTCTATACGATACGTCGTCACCTCGTAATGCTCTCTGTTTAAGACAACCGTTACTGTACCATGCTGTATGCCAGTATCATAAGTTCTTAGAAATATCTTTTTTATCTCCTCCGGTTTTGCTGACGTTGTAATATCCCAATCACTCGGCTGTCTGTGCATAAGCATATCTCTTACACAGCCTCCTACAATGTAACCTTCATAACCGGCCTTCTCAATCGCATCTATAATTTCCAGTACATCCTTGGGTATTTTTTTATTGTAATCTATTGACATATTTAAATCCTCTTTCTTAACAGACTGCTTTTCACTTTATCACATTTATTATATACCCATTCTTCCTATAACCCTATACATTTTTCCAGTATTATGCTTGCTTGATATAAATATCTGATAGCTCTATCGTTGTATTTCTATCCTTATGTTTGGATAATATCTTTTGAACTTTATCCTGACAGACTTCTTCCACTGTATAGATTGGAAAATATAAGGTAAAGGTTGTCCCTTCTCCTTCCTTACTAGAGACCTCCACCTTTCCGTGATGCAGCTCTACAAGCGCATGAACTAATGTGAGGCCCAATCCGCTTCCCTCAACATTTCTAATTAAGGATTTGTTGACCTGCATAAATGTTTCAAATATATAAGGCTGCATCTCTCTATTAATGCCTATACCAGTATCTGTTACACAGATAACAACTTGCTCTCCTTCTAAATAAATATTTACAAAAATCTTTCCTTCCCTCTTATTATACTTAATGGCATTAGATAACAGGTTAAGTATAATCCTTTCAAATAGATTGCGGTCAACAGCTATCTCCAATTCCTCTACTTCTGTATCAAATATAATTTCTATATTATTAGATTGTGCATAGGGCAGTGTAGAAAGTGTAATATCCTCTGTTAATTCCACAATGTCTACGTTATGCAGTTCCAGTTTTATGCCTTCTCCTTCTATCTTTGTAATATCTATAATATTATCTACCAAACGGATTAACCTGTAAGAATTCTGTTTCAATATCCTGATGGATTTGGGTAATACCTTAAGCGCATCCTCTTGATCTTGTATTTGTTCTAACAGCTGCGATGTACTAATCATGAGATTAATGGGCGTCTTAAATTCATGGGATACGTTAGCAAAAAATTCACTTCTTACTTTCTCTCTTTCTCTGCTTTCATAGAGCAGTCTTCTGTGTGAAATATCCTGAATAACCATGATAACACTTTTTGATACTGCTTCTTTATTGTTTGCAACAATCGTAACTTCTACTTCTTTAAGCTCTTTATGTACTGTTTTTATACGCATTTCGATTTGCCTCGGAAGCTCTTCTGCCATATACACATCTATATCTTCCATAAACACCCTTTTAAGCTCTGGCCAAGTTATATTTTCTTTCCCCTCTAACCCCAAAAAATTTATGCCACATTGATTGATAAACTTCAGCCTTCCATCTTCTACAGAAATAACCGTATTAGGTATACCCGTTAAAAGTTCTTTATACCCGTCTTGTGATTGTCTTAATAGTTGTTCGGTCTTTTGTCTCCGAAAAATATTTATCATAAGTATTCCTATGACCAAAACCAATATCACTATAATGTTAACAAAAAAGATTCCTGCTACGTCTCTATTAAGAATAAAGTACTTTAAAGACCTATCTGCCTCTTCTATCTCAAAAAAAGCTTCTATCGCAAAAAGTGTCCCTGCGCCTAACCCTCTATTTAAATGATGCTCTAATTGTTCTGCTGCATAACATATATTATAAATAAAAGAAAAAAATACGCCTGCCATTGTTACAAGGATTCGCATTTTGAATTTCTTCATATACCCTCCATACTATTTCAAATTTTTTAATTATTATTTTATTTTATTACTTTTTTTGCATTTATTCAAATACTATTTTTAATTTTTAGCAATTTAATTGTTAAATATTATACATAATAACAGAATTTTTAGATTAATTTCGTGCTTTATGTCAAATACTGCGAATTTTTAGCGAATTACATCTTAATTTTCAGTTGTTTAGACTGTTTTTTGCCCCATACTATTTTATAAATATTTACTAAATATTATCGGTATACTATTTTACAAGTATTCTTATAAAATAAAAAAGAAGACCTTCAGATTGTAAATCTGAAAAGTCTTCTCTTTTGCTTTATATTAACCTATTAAAATATCTTATGGGAATTTAAAATATGTTTCTTATCAAAAGCTGTTTTTATTTGCCCCACTTAGTTTTATACCAGTCTGGTTTTTGGAATCCGCTGAACAAATACTCATCACTTTCTATAATGTTTGTAAATGCTTCTGACTCCACAACCTCAATAATATCCTTTACAAACTGTGCTTCAAGATCTACATTTTTAACCGCAATAAGGTTCTTATATTCCTCTGTAAGCTGTTCTGTATACAGTGCTGTTTTAAGGTCAATACCAGCTGCTATAGCATAGTTTCCTGGTATAGCTGCCAAATCAGAACTGTCTAAAGTTCTTGGAAGCTGTGCTGCTTCTACTGGTGTAATTTTTAAATTAAGTGGATTCTCTGTAACATTTTTTTCTGAGAAACTTGCTGGATCCGCTGTTTCATCTATCTTTAATAAGCCCACTACCTGCGCCTGTCTTAGGGCACGGGTTAAATTGGTAACATCATTAGGAATAGTCAAAACACTCCCTTCTGGTACAGCATTAATATCTGTAATGCTGTTTGAATAAAAGCCTAAAGCTGCTGTTGGTATATTAATAATATCTGTGATTTCTAAGTTGTGTTCTTTAGCAAAGTTTCTAAGGTAAACTTGATGCTGGAATATATTTGCATCTATCTCGCCATTTGCAAGTGCTAAATTAGGCTGTACATAATCACTGAATTCTTTGATTTCAACAGTGTATCCTTTTGCTTCTAGTTCGGGCTTGATAGCATATTTAACCATATCTCCATAAGGTCCTGGTGCTGCTCCAAAAACGATAGTTTTTTTGTCATTTGTGGGTTCCCCAGCCGGCGCCTCTGACTCTGTTGCAGCTGGAGTCTCTGCCCCTGCTGATTCACTTTCAGCTTTTGGTGTACTACTGCCACATCCTGCTAAAAGACTTGCTCCTAATACCACTGCACTTACTATAAATGATAATCTCTTTTTCATTTTTTCCACTCCTCAATTTTAATGTTTTATGTGTAATCTTTACTATTTAATACGTGTTTATTTCTTAGTGAGTGTAACCGCTATTTTCTCACCTATAACTTGTATGGCTTGAACAACAATAACTAATAAAATCACCGTTACGAACATGACATCTGTTTGATATCTGTAGTAGCCAAACCTAACCGCCAGGTCTCCTATTCCACCACCTCCAACAGTTCCTGCCATGGCAGAAAAACCAATGATACTGATAAGCGTCACGGTAATAGCTCTTACAATCCCCGGGAGTGCTTCTACCAAAAGAACATCCCAAATAATTTCTTTGATGCTTGCTCCCATTGCAAGAGAAGCTTCTATCACGCCTTTATCCACCTCTGAAAAGGCGCCTTCAATGAGTCTCGCCAAAAAGGCTATGGACGCTACTGTAAGGGGGACAGCTGCCGCTTTAGGTCCTATTGTCGTTCCTACAAGTTTACTGGTGACCGGCACTAAAAGTACCAGTAAAATAACAAAAGGTATTGATCTAATCACATTGACAATGAAGCCTGCTACAACATTAAATATCCTATTTTTATATAGAAGAGGGGTTGAGGTAATATATAATATAAGTCCCAAGATAAGGCCTATAATGATGGCAAAGGTTATTGCAATTCCTACCATATGTAAAGTTTCCTTACTTGCAACCCACAATGCATCTATTAATTCTAGAGGTTTCATCGCTTGTCACGCTCCTTCTCTTCTAAAATTTCTATTTCCTCTACATTGGCTCTGATATAAGACAGCGCTTCTTGCAGTGCTTGTTCTTCGCCTTCTATGCTAACCACCAAAATACCTATGGGCTTGTTCTGAATGTATTCTATTTTTCCATGTAGAATATTGAGTACCACATCATATTTTTTATTGGTATAGGCAATGATAGGTTCCACACTTTTTTCCCCTTTATAAGTGAGGGTCAAAATACTACCTTTCGCTTGCTTTGCAATCTTATCTGGAATCGTTATATTACTTTTTACAAGTTTTTTTGTAATAGCTTCTTTGGGGTTTGCAAAAATTTCATAGGCTTTATTGATTTCTACAATTTTTCCTTCACTCATCACAGCCACTTTATTAAAAAGATGTTTTGCCACTTCCAGCTGATGGGTAATAAATACAATAGTAATCCCCAGTTGCTTATTAATATCCCGTAAGATATCCACAATTTCCTCAGTTGTATGCACATCCAGAGCAGAAGTTGCTTCATCACAAAGTAAAATCTTGGGGTTTGCTGCAAGTGCTCTTGCGATGCCTACTCTTTGTTTTTGCCCACCACTGAGGCTGGCTGGATAGACATCCTTTTTATCTTGAAGTCCTACAAGTCCCAGCAGTTCATCTACACGTTTGTCTCTTTTATCTTTTGGGTACCTTTGAATTTTGAGAGCAAACTCAATGTTTTTGCCTACTGTTTTCCTTGAAATAAGATTGAAATGCTGAAAAATCATACCTATTTTTTTCCTTAAGTTTCTTACTCCTGAAGGTCCTAACTTGGTAATATCCTGTCCTTCAATAATGATTTTGCCGCTAGTGGGCTTTTGCAGTGCATTTAAAGTCCTGACAAGGGTACTCTTTCCTGCTCCGCTCCCTCCCACTATGCCAAAGATTTCTCCTTCTTCAATCGTCAAAGAAACATCTTTTACAGCATGCAGCTCACTGGCCTTATTCTTAAAAGTAACACTTACGTTTTCTAGTACTATCATAGAGATCACCTCTTCTCATCTATTCTGCTTTCTTCATTAAATCCTTCCATTTTCGATCTCTTTGATCTTCAATAGCTTTAATATCCTCTTCCGTCAAATGCTTGAAACGCGCCTGCTTCTTTACATACTCTTTAACACTGCCAAAGCTTTTGGGATTTTTATTAAGCACATATTCCTCATTTTCATACTCTGCCAAATACCAAAGTCCGCAGTCTATTGCCTCTTTGGCAATGGCAATTGTCTCATCTGTATCAATTCCCCATCCGGTAGGACAAGGTGCTGCCACATGAATATAAGAGGTTCCTTGTACCTTACTTGCTTTTTCTACCTTTTTGATGTAATCAGTAATATTACCTATACTGGCTGTCGCTGCATAACTTATTTTATGAGCCGCAACGATATCAAACATATCCTTTTTAACATTGGTACTGCCATGAATGCGGTCCCCTGCTGGTGATGTCGTTGTTTTTGCACCATACGGCGTAAGAGAACTTTGCTGAACACCGGTATTCATATACGCTTCATTGTCGTAACAGATATAAATAATCTTGTCACCTCTGTCAATAGCTCCCGATAAAGCCTGCAGTCCAATATCTGCTGTTCCTCCGTCTCCAGCAAAACCTACCACATTTACGTCCTTTAACCCCAGGGCTTTAGCCCCTGCATAGAGACCCGAAAGCATAGCCCCTGTACTTGCAAATGGGGATATAAGCGCATTGACACCAAAACAGAGCTGGGGATAAACAAAACCAACTGCTGACATGCATCCTGCTGGAAGTGCCACAAGGGTGTTTTTACCCAATACTTTCAGCGCAAGTCTTACTGCAAGACTCCCCCCGCAGCCGGCGCATCCCTTATGTCCATAAAAATATTCTTCTTGTTCAAGTTTAGTTTTCATCCTCTGGCACCTCCACTCCTACAAAATGGACTATTTCATCAGTCCCTCCCGTACTGGCTGCTTTAA
>JARBTY010000169.1 GCA_029239935.1 Clostridia bacterium
ATACACTCTCTTTCTTATTAAAATAATTACTTTCTCTAGACTTACCCTCAAATAAAAAAAGACAAAGAGCGCTGCATCTCCTGCTTAACGTCTTTGTCATCCTTAACTTAATACCTTTAGATGAGTTGATTTTATCATATTCATTTATCTCTGTCAATTGATTTTCTCATATACATATAAACCAATGCTATTTTTATTTGCATTTATTTCTATATTTATCTATATAATTCAAATTGGTATATATGTATATGAGATGATATAAATCCCCAACTTCAACAGTTGCTTTAACGCTCTCCGTAATAAACTATTTTCCGACTGCAATTTACCCTATGAAGTTCTCCACAGTTTATATCTTGTTTTTCAAATTTATTCACAGCTTATTCTATCATTTTTTATTTCTTCGATAAGCTCTTTATGGGTATGTTTCTTGAGTTTAGCTGCTAGAAAAATCATGACAGGCATATATAAAAGTGCCATCATTCCAAAGGTAACAGAAAAACTCATTTTTTCCGCTATCCAGCCCACTAATGGAAAGATGCCTATCATAAACAAACTGAATAGTAAGCTGTCACAGGATAAGATAGTTGCTCTATATTCAGAAGGTATGCCTTTATTGATATAGTCACTAAATAATGTGAATCCAACTCCGCCAGAAACCGTTATCAAAAGGAAAAAAATGATTGATAAACGCTGTACAAATGCCAGTCCTGCCAGTGAGAAAATATTGATACACGCTATACTTATTAACGTCCCTCTTAATTGCATGGTTTTTTCAAGTTTATACGCATATTTGGAGCTTACCCCTTCCATCAAGCTTCCAAGCGCACAGATTATAGCAATAGCCGTTTTGGAATAGCTCATGTCTGAAAAGTACTTTTGACTGTAGAAAAATACGGTTGTCTGTAAACTTCCTGCCAAAGCCGAAAATAGCATCACATAAAGCACTGTCTTTCTTTCCCTAAGCACCTTAAGACTTGTAGTGAATTGTAAGAAAAAGAGATTCTCTGATGGCTTTTTATGCTCTTTAGGAACTGGCGGTTCACAAAATTGATAAGATACTCCTAGTGCAGCTATTTGTATAACTGTTCCTACTATATAGACATATAAAAACTTTACATCTGCTAAAATACCACCGAGCAGCACTGCTGCCCCTTGGGCAATAGACATAGCAAATGCCAGATTACCCCATATGACTTTATATTTATCTTCCTCTCCTACTATTTTGAGACTGTCATAAACCAGTGCTTCTGCTGCTCCAGAGTGCAGATTTAAAGCCGCCGCACTCAGACTAAAAGCTATGGCAAATCCCCAAAATCCATCTGCAGTAATCATCAGCAGACATGAAACAATACTTATGATTCTCCCTGCTATCACACTGAATCTTTTGCCATATATATCTGCAATGACTCCTGTAGGCAGCTCAAAAAGCACCCCTGTCAGATGGTACACGGACTCCAAAAGTCCTATCTCAATTAAAGACATCCCTCTAAAAGCTAGATATAGAACCCATATGGCTGAACTCATATTTAATTGTGTCAAAAAGTTGTACACATAACTTACCTTTACATTGTTTTTTAATTGATCTTCCCTATTCACCGCTAACGCCTCCTAAAATGTGTGTTTTAATTTTGTGCAAACAAAAAAGCCTCATAATTGTTGTTTCTTTAGAAAATCTCAAAGAAACTCTGATTATAAAAGGCTTATAGGAGAACGTTTGTCTATATTAAAATAAGTATAAATAAAAAGACCCATGGTATAAACCCTGAGTCTTTAAAAATCTTACCTACCCGTACTGCAAATTCATATTGAATGAATCTACTTAACCGAAAGAGACTTAGATCATGGCTTTATACTCTATTGGTACTTATTTCAAAAAAGGACGCACTTCTCCCGTAAAAAAGCCGAATTGCGCTTTTTGAAATAAAACTGCTATATTTCCACTCTCTATTTAAAGCAAAATTAACAGTACCAACTTTATTAGCCATGGTCTACCTCCTTTTAGTGTATTTTATTTATTATAGCATATTTCTTAAAACCCTCGCAATAATTAATTATTACAGCCATTCTATAAATCATGCTGTCAGGTCTCATTTCCCTGTTTTTAAAGCCTTAATTTTATATTTTCATACACACTGTCAGGAACAACAAAACTGCCGTCTCCTGTTCCAAGAGCGATATCAGCCCTATTAGCTCCATGGAAGTCCGAGCCGCCCGAAGGCAAGAGGCTGTACTTATTAATCAGATACTCTGCGTATTGGGCCTCTTCCTCTGTATAAGACGGATAATACTGTTCTATACCATCCAGCCCCAGTGCCACTAGCCTTTCCATGTGCGTCTCCATTTCTTCTTTTGTATAACCCTCAAATCCTATTTTTTTATGATAGTGGGCTAAAAAAGAGAGTCCACCAGCTTTTTTTATACTCTCTATCGCTTCATCAATCTCAAAAAGTTCGCCTTGCCCATAGGGTATAGGATCTAAATAGTTTTGCCATGCATCTGCAGCATTCTGACAGATGCCTTTATCTATTAAATATTTAGATACCGCCTGTCTATCGAGATATTCACCTGCCCCATAGTTTCTTAGTTCTTCCATCCCTATAGACACATCTCGCGTCGCAAGAACCCTTAGGAGTTCCTCTAAGCCTTCTTCTCTCGTCTTTCTAAGCTTGTTATATACTTTCAAGAAATATTTATTGCTAGGATCTATCCCCAGTCCTAAAATATGAAGTAACCGTCCTTCTCCATAAGCTACACTCAGTTCAATGCCCTTTATAAATTTTATATTATATTTTTCTGCCTCTCTTTGGGCTTCTTCAAGGCCTTCTATATTATCATGGTCTGTTAAGGCCAATGCGTATATCTTTTTATCGTAGGCCATCTTTAAGATTTCTGTAGGCGTATTACTTCCATCAGACACAGTAGAATGTACATGTAAATCTATCATAAGTATTGTTATCCTTTCTTCTTAGCGTAAGCCGTTATAGGATTTTAGAATATCGTCCATGACTTTATTGGTCCTGGCACCACTTATGCCTTTACTTGGACAACTCTCCACCCCATTTAGCTCATTAACAATAGTCTGAATCAAAGGCTCTTGTATGTGCTTTGGATTGTCTAGGTCAAATACTTTTTTCTCTCCACTTGTAATCCATTCAACCGGTTCATTGCCAAAGGTGGAAAATCTAATCTTTCCTTCACTTCCAACGATCTCATTCATATCATAATCCTCATAAGCCGTAAAACACCATGTTCCCATGCCATGAACGCCTGAGTCAAATTTTAGATTTGCTGTAACAATATCCTCTGCTTGATACAATCCCGCTTGGTTTGATGCCATCCCTGCCGCTTCAGCAATAGGCCCTAAGATAAAATCAAAAATATCTAAAGTGTGGGAAGCTAAATCCAAAAATTTGCCGCCTCCTGCAATCTCTGGTATCACCCTCCAAGGTCTTGTCTCTTCTGCGTATTCATTCTCACGGGGTTTTTGATATAACGTTATCGTTATAAAACGTATATCTCCAATGCTCCCTTGTTCAATTAATTCTTTTACTTTCAAAAACCTCGGCAAAGCTCTCCTATAATAAGCTACAAACAACTCTACACCAGCTTCTTCACAAGCTTTTACCATGGCTTCACACTCACTATAATTTCTTGCCATAGGTTTTTCAACGTATACGGGTTTCCCAGCTTTTGCACAGCGTAAAGTATACTCCATGTGATTAGCAGGAGGGGTAGCAATATAAACCGCATCCACCTCCGGGTCATTAATGAGTGCATCCGCGTCATCGTACCACTTTTTCACTTGATGACGTTTCGCATAATCTTCTGCTAGAGCCCCTTGCCGTCTCATAACAGCAACAAGCTCTGAATGCTCTGCCCTTTGAAATCCTGGACCACTTTTTACCTCTGTTACATCACCACAACCTATAATGCCCCAACGAATGGTTTTCATTTTACAGTCTCCTTTGTGTTTTCCATAAATGATTTGCTTTTTAATAGATTTAATAATCTATATAGGCTTTATTTAAATAGTATAACAAAGAAACTGCTGTTTGACGAATTTTACTTTAACCTCTGAGGCTCTATTTTTTTACTAATCTCTCAATATCGTCTTTTATTTTTAGGGGCGTTACTGTTGGTCCATATCTTTTGACTACATTGCCCTCAGCATCTATTAAAAACTTAGTGAAATTCCATTTTATTTCCTTGCTTAAAAAGCCTTTTGCTTCTTTCTTTAAGAATTTATACAAAGGGTGTGCCGTCTCTCCATTTACATCTATCTTCTCAAACATATTAAAGGAAACGCCATAGTTTAATTGGCAAAACTCTTGGATTTCCTTATTGCTTCCCGCCTCTTGTTTGGCAAACTGATTACAGGGAAACCCTAAAATTTCTAGACCTTCGTTTTTATAGGTTTTATATAATTCTTCTAGTTCCTTAAACTGAGGGGTTAGTCCGCATTTGCTGGCAGTATTTACAACTAAAACGACTTTGCCTTTATACTCCTCCATTTTTATTTCCTGTCCACTTATTTTCTTGGCTGTAAAATCATAAAATTTCATATACATTACTTCCTCTCTCGCATTTTTTTATTTTTTAAAATTATATTTTGCACAATCAATCTCTTAAGTAGAGTATATAACTTATCAAGTCAATTGTCAATCTCATTTAAGCCTTTTACTCTTTTATCCAATACATATACCCTTACTTTATCTTTTAAGCCTAATCTTATACTGTTTACCTGCAATAACATTTACTTTTTGACACTTATGATTGTTTTCAGTCTTACAACCTGTTAAACTTACTGCATATATAAAAATACTAGCTGTCTTATGGTAGCTATCTAAATGAGATAATAACTCACTATTCGAAGGAGTGATTGTGCGTGAAAAAAAATAGAAATCCTGAAAATGTCCATAGTCCGGTTGCAGCCTATACGCATCAAATAGAGGTTTCTGGACAAAACCGTTGGTTAGTTCTTTCTGGCCAACTCGGTAAAGATGATCGTGGTGTTATTCCTGAAGATCCTATTGAACAGATAGAGATTGCTATGGAAAACCTGGTTCGAAACCTACATGCTGCTAATATGGATGTTAAAGATTTAGTAAAAATAACCTTTTATATGGTTGGTCCTATTGATAATTCAAAACGCCGCGAAGCCGTTTCAAAAGTACTGAAGGAGCATACACCCTGTATGACAATACTCTATGTAGCAGCTCTGGCGGATCCATCATTTAAGGTGGAAGTAGATGCCTGGGCATGTGCTGATAGTTAAAACGGTATCAGCCTGCATTGCTATTGCTAAAATAAAAATTGAGGGGATTTATCTAATCCCCTACACCAAAGTCTGTATTGTGATAAAGCACCTCTATATAAGGGTTTTGATTTAAAAATTCATAGTTTTCTTTGAACCAGTCCACTAAACACTGGTCTTTTTCCAGTTGAGATGTATTGGGAGTAAAAATATTGATCGTCCCATGGTCAAAGTACTCCAAAACGATTGCCATATCTCTTTCTATCATTTCTTTAGTTTGACCCTTGATGCCCACCATCATACAAGGTGATTCAAAATACTGACGCACTTCTTTAGGAGAAGTAAACCTGATGTTTTTATTGAGTATTTTGTTTCTGAAGTCATCATCAAAGGTCTCTATCCCTATCTTAAATAGAATAGGAATCTCAAAAAACGCCCTCATCTCATCCAGTCTATTTCTATAACACCAATGACTTTCCAAAAATAACTTTTTAATCCCTTTTTGTTTAATCACCGTCTTGATATACGCCAAGGTGCTTTCAGGCAGCTCAAAACAGCTGCCCGAATTAATGACTTCTAAAACCCC
Organism: Clostridia bacterium; assembly: GCA_029239935.1. The sequence continues at coordinate 5,841 of JARBTY010000169.1, forward strand.
ATACTCCCCTGTTACTTGTTTAAGTACTTCAAAGTTGAGGGTATTAATTTCTTCCTCTGAAGTTGAATTATCTAATATATAATCACAAAAAGTACATTTCCCCCATATGCAGGGAAAAGCCTTTAAAAGTACAATTTCTCTTTGATTTTTTTCTTCGATTTTGCTGTATCTTTCCACCGTTAACTCCTTACTAATTTTAGTTTTATAGTCTGCGGCATCACTGTTGTCATTGTCCTTACTAATAATACAGCTACAAATTTATCTGCATAGTCTGTGAAAAATTGTACAATGAAAACACTTACAACCTTATTAACACCCAGCTGAGATAAAAAGACAACAATATAGGAAGAACCAGATGATGTAACGCCTCCAAATACAAAAGCTGCTATAACTGCTCCCAATAAAGATGCAAACAGTGTTACAATCAAAACACCTATGGGCATTTTAAATCCCTTCATAAGGCCTCTTCGAAACATCAGTCCACCGAGAAACCCTACTATAATCTGAACAGGCATAAAATACAAAGAATAAATATCGAAGGTGATGCCGCTTACTATACTGCCAGTTACCCCTGTCACAACTCCGTACACTGGTCCTAATACAGCTGCTGCCAAAAGTGTTCCTACGGAGTCCAGATAAATAGGCAACCTTAGATTTAAAGCAATGGCTGCCCCTGCAATATTTAGTACAATACAAAAAGCTAAAAAGGTTATTTGAATAGGCGTTATTTTTTTCATTTATATAACCTCCAAAACTTGATGGATTAAAGCTTGCTTTTCTGGAAATAGCCGTGTGAGAAACATCTTCATGAACTTTTTGGCATCTACTTCATTTAGCACCATCGTATTATGAGATTTTTTCCAAAAATCCTTTTCATCCACTATAGATTGGCCCATGGCAATCCCATCACAGCTAACTTCTGTATAGGCTGTAAACCCTTGGCAAATAGAGGGCTCAATAAAATAAGC
>JARBTY010000170.1 GCA_029239935.1 Clostridia bacterium
TTAAACAGATAGAATAATCGCAGATTGATAGATCTGAATGAATAAAAAAGGAGATTAGAATAATGAAAGCTTATGAACGACTACTCAAATATGTAGCTATCCACACCACATCGGACGAAAAATCAGAAACTCACCCAACAACTGAAAGACAGTTTGATCTGGCCAATATATTGGCTGAAGAGATGAGAGAAATAGGGATTGAAGAAGTGCGGGTTACAAAAGAATGTTATGTCTATGGTATGATTCCTGCTACAAGGGGTTATGAGGATAAAAAAAGCATTGGATTTGTTGCACATATGGATACTTCACCAACAGCAGACGGTAACAATGTAAAACCACAAGTAATCACCAATTATAATGGGGGAGATGTACTTTTAAAAGGCAGCAATTTGGTATTATCTCCAGAACGCTTTCCGCATTTAACAGGGTTAAAAGGGAGGACACTTATTACAACTGATGGTACAACACTGCTTGGGGCAGATGACAAAGCAGGCATTGCAGAGATCCTTACGGCTTGTGAAATCATCTTAACTACCGATATACCTCATGGAAAGATAGGGATTGCCTTTACGCCAGATGAGGAAGTAGGAAAAGGCGCAGAGCTATTTGATGTCAAAGGATTTGGTGTAGAGTTTGCCTATACTGTTGACGGTGGGGAAGAGGGGGAAATCACCTATGAAAACTTTAATGCAGCAGAGGTATCTGTAGAAATACAAGGGGTATCGGTTCATCCGGGTTCTGCTAAAAACAAGATGATTAATGCCCTTAATGTAGCCTTTGAATTTAACGATATGCTGCCTAAGGGTGAAAGACCAGAACATACCGAGGACTACGAAGGGTTCTATTTTTTGAGGAACATAAATGGAGATTCGGAAAAAGCTGTGATGGCATATAGTCTTAGAGATCATAATAGGGAGCTTTTTGAAGGGAAAAAAGCTGCTATAAAGCTTATAGAAAAACTGCTCAATGAAAAGTATGGCAAGGGAACAGTTGAAGTTACTCTAACAGACCGCTATAAAAACATGTTAGACGCTATCAAACCACATTTTCATCTTGTAGAGAATGCCATCGCAGCTACTAAAAATTTAGAGGTTACGCCGCTTATCATACCTATGCGCGGGGGGACAGATGGGGCTACTTTAAGTTATATGGGACTTCCATGCCCCAATATTGGTACTGGTGGCTACGCTTATCATGGAGCTTTTGAACACATTACAACAGAGGGTATGGATAGATGCACCGGGATTATTATTGAAATTATCAAAGCATATGCGTTAAATCGACATTAAAAATATTTTTTTGTCTATTTTATCTTGACTTTATAAAAACATAGACATATAATTAGTCTTGTAAAGAAAAATAGACAAAAAAAATATATAATGAATATATGTTTTGTGCGATATAACTACATGCATAGATATCATTAACCCATTAGAAATCTACTGTGAAGGAAGGGCAAAAATGAAAGAATACAAGGAGGGGGCAGTACAATCTGTTGACCGTTCGCTCATGATTCTGGAGGAGCTTGCGAGACACAAAAAAGGTTGTGGTGTTACCGCTTTAGCAAATGCCATGGGTCTTCATAAAAGTACAACCCATAGACTATTAACATCTTTACTCAACAGAGGATATGTCAAACAGGATTTAGAGACTAACAATTATTGTTTAGGTACAAAGTTATTATTTTTAGCAGGTGCACTGCTAGAGTCCATGGATCTTAGACATATTGCAAGACCCTATATCCAGGATTTAGCTAATAAAACGCAAGAGATTGTTCATCTTGCAGTACTGGATGGAGAAGAAGCAGTTTATATTGACAAAGTAGAAAGCATACGTGCAAATGCCATTCGAATTTATTCACAAATTGGTAAACGTGTACCGTTACATTGTACAGGTGTTGGAAAAGTGCTTTTGTGTGATATGGATTTTGACAAAGTTAAGGCATTGTTAAAAGAAGAGGATATGACAAGGTATACTGTTAATACAATAACCAATTATAAAGATTTTGAAACAGAGTTAAAAAAGATTAGAGCGCAAGGGTATGGCTTTGATGAAATAGAACATGAAGAAGGTATTAGATGTGTGGCAGCACCTATTTATGATAGAAATGGCAAAGTCATTGCTTCTATAAGCATTGCAGGGCCGATCATTTATGTTACCGAAGAAAGAGTGCCAGAGCTTGTTAAGCTGATAACACAAACCACTCAAATGATTTCCTATCAACTAGGTCATTTTTAATACAAATTGAATAAAAATTTATTTTTTTAACTAACAACGGGAACAGCGTTTCACAATATGAAACACAGTAAATAATAATGAAATAGAAATATTTCATTATTATTTACTAATAAAACGGGAACAGCGTTTCATAATATGAAACAAAACTGGAACCTATTGTGCATTCAGAGTATTGTGGCTACTATAAATAAATTAAAAGGAGCGTGAAAATAAGATGAAACAACAAGTATTAGAAAATATTTTAAACAAAAAAATTGTGGCTATTCTAAGAGGTTTGGAATATGAGCAGAACTTCAGGGTGATGGAAACGCTTATCGAAGCAGGTATTACTAATTTTGAAGTGACACTCAATACGCCAAAGGCATTGGCAGTTATTGAAGAGGGTCTGAAAAAATATGGTAAAAGCGCTTTTATAGGTGCTGGAACGGTCAAGGATAAACAGGATACGCTAAACGCTATTGGGGCGGGAGCACAATTTCTCATTGCACCAAACTTATCGGAAGAAAGTATCGAAGCGGCTATAGAAAAAGATGTACTGATTGCTCCTGGCGTATTTAGCCCTACCGAAATGGTCAAGGCTTCAGCTTTGGGGTGTGATATTGTAAAATTATTTCCTGCGGTTGTATTAGGTGCCGGTTATATTCATCAGATTAAAGGTCCACTTAATACCATTAAAATTATGGCAGTAGGCGGTATCGACAGCAGTAATGTAGGAGAATATATGAAAGCAGGTGTTAATGCTTTTGGCCTAGGATCGTGCCTAGTAAAATCAGAACTCATCAATGAGGGCCGATATGATTTGCTAAAAGCGCACTTTGAAAAGTATGTGGATTTAATCAATTAGGTTTTAAAACAAAATGTTTTAAGATAAAGAAGGTACATTAAAATTTTAAAAAAATCGGGGAGGTTCCAAAATGAAAAAATTAGTTAAAAAATTAAGTTTAGTAACATTGGCAGTAGCTATAGGTGTAACGGCATTAACAGGATGTAAAAAAGAAGCGGCTAGCTTTCCAAGTAATCCTATACAAATGATAGTTCCTTTTTCAGCAGGAGGCGGAACAGATGTTGTGACAAGAGCCGTGGCAGATGCCGCAAAAAACCATTTCGCGCAGCCACTAGTAGTTGTTAATAAAACAGGTGCCGGCGGAGCTGTGGGTATGGGAGAAGGCGCTAATGCAAAAGCAGATGGCTATACCGTAACCACCATTTGCGTTGAGCTTACAACATTGCCACCACAAAACTTAGCACCTTTCACAAGCGATGATTTTAGACCTATTATGCAGATCAATGCAGAGCCAGCGGCTATTACAGTAGCAGCAGATGCGCCTTGGAACACTGTAGAAGAATTCATTACATATGCAAAGGAAAATGAAGGCAAAGTTCAAATTGGTAATTCTGGTGTAGGGGCTATATGGCATTTAGCAGCAGTAGCTATCGAAAAAGCAGCAGGTGTAAAATTTAATCATATTCCATATGAAGGAGCAGCACCAGCCGTTGCAGCACTTTTGGGCGGACATATAGAAGCTGTGACTGTAAGCCCAGCTGAGGTGGCTTCACAAGTGGAAGCAGGACAGCTTAAGATACTTGGCATTGCAGACAATGAAAGATCTAAAGTCTTCACAGAAGTTCCAACTCTTAAAGAATCAGGTTACGATGTTGCAATTGGTACATGGAGAGGTCTGGCAGTACCTAAAGATACACCAGATGAAGTCATGAGTGTATTAAAAGAGGGATTTGGAAAAGCGGTTCAAGAACAATCTTTTGTTTCTTTTATGGAATCCAGTGGTCTTAGCATTGCCATTCTTGATGAAGCGCAGTATACAGAGAAAATGAATAGTGAAAATCAGTTCTTTAAAGAACTTGTAACTTCAATCAAATAGCAAGTATAAAAATTGAAAAAGATAGGTAAATAATAAGTATTTGCCTATCTATTACAACTTCATGGAGGTGCAATGGTGAAAAAGGGCAATATGATTATAGCAATCCTATTTGTCTTAGCTGGTATTTGGGTCATTATAGAGGCGAATACGTTTCCAGTGATAGGAGATGGGCAGATAACAGGTCCGGATTTCTTTCCGAAAATATTAGCGAGTATCTTGATAGGATTAAGTATTTTGCTTTTTGTATCAACGCTGTTAAATAAAGAAGATAGTGTAATTGGTTTATTTGAAATTTATGCACTGAAAGCCTATGCGACGATGTTGGCTTTGGTGATTTACATGGTATTACTTAATATAATAGGCTTCATTTTTGCCACACCAATATTTCTATTTGGACTTATAAGGTTTTATGGGATGAAACATTATCCTAAAATTGTGTTAGCAGCGCTTATTGTCACAGCAGCTATTTACAGTGTGTTTAAATTATTGTTGGCTGTACCATTACCAACAGGCATGTTAGGTTAGGGGGGGAAGAAATGTTAGAACTACTTGGACAAGGCCTAGCGGCTGTAATGGATTTTAAAATATTGTTTATGATAGCAAGTGGTGTTGCAGCGGGTATTGCCATAGGAGCGCTTCCGGGATTAACAGCGACTATGGGTGTAGCATTACTGCTGCCACTGACTTTTGGAATGGATGCATCAAGTGGCATCTTGCTTTTGTTAGGTATTTATGCAGGAGCCATTTATGGAGGCTCTATCTCTGCGATACTTCTAAAAACCCCTGGTACGCCGGCGGCAGCAGCAACAGCTTTAGATGGATTTGAAATGGCAAAAAGAGGAGAGGCGGGAAGGGCGCTGGGGATTTCTACAGTTTCCTCTTATATAGGCGGAACAATCAGTGTTATTTTGCTTATTCTTATTTCACCACAATTAGCTAAAATAGGTCTTAAATTCAGCGCGCCAGAGTACTTTGCACTGGCTATATTTGGACTCAGTATTATTGCAAGTGTTTCAGGTAAGCACGTATTAAAGGGCTTGATAGCTGGAGTAGTGGGGCTGCTTGTATCTACTGTAGGGATTGATATTGTAACAGGTTACCAAAGGTTTACTTTTGGAAATATTAATTTATTTAATGGGTTTTCATTTATACCTGTTATGATTGGTTTGTTTGCCCTATCTCAGTCTTTTATAAGTATTGAAGACATGATGAAGGAAATCAGTATCAAGCAGAGTGTAAAAAGGGTCCTGCCAACTTGGACAGATATGAAAACTATTTTACCAACGGTCATACGCTCAGGACTTATTGGAACTTTTATCGGGATTATTCCTGGAGCTGGAGGAGATATTGGCGCTTTCGTGGCCTACAATGAAGGAAAAAGATTTTCAAAACATCCAGAGAAATTTGGCACAGGTATTCCAGAAGCCATTGCGGCTCCAGAGTCGGCTAATAATGGGGTAACCGGAGGAGCGATGGTACCTTTGTTAACCCTTGGTATCCCAGGAGATGCTACAACAGCTATCATGTTAGGGGCACTGATTATGCAGGGGCTTCAGCCAGGCCCGCTTCTTTTCAGAGACCATGGCCCTCTTGTTTATACTATTTTTGTAGGATTTTTAGTAGCAAACTTTTTTATGCTGATCTTGGGATTGGTAGGTATCAGATGGTTTACTAAAATCATATCTATACCTGCATATATCCTTACACCTGTTATTTTTGTTCTTTGTATAGTGGGTGCCTATGCCATTAACAATAACTTCTTTGATGTAATCGTTATGCTGGTAAGTGGTGTGATTGGTTATATTATGCAAAAGCTAGAGTTTCCAGCTTCGCCTATCGTACTAGCTCTTATACTTGGACCAATGGCAGAAAGAGAACTTAGAAAAGCACTTATGATGTCAGATGGAGATGCCAGTGTGTTATTTACAAGACCTATCAGTGGTGTGCTTTTAGGGCTTGCAATCATTACATTCTTTATGCCTCTCATTAAGATATTGTTGGCTAAAATAAAAGAAAAAAGGACGGGAACAGATGCTAATAATAACAGTTGATGTAGGGACAACCAATAGTCGTATCAAAGTGATCGAAAACCGTCAAATACTTGCAACAGCCGGTACAAGGGTTGGTATTAAGGACGTAGCTATTTCGGGAAGTCAACATATTCTTGAAGAAGGACTTACGAAAATTATTTCCGAAGGATTAGAAAAGGCTGAGAGGAGTATAAAAGACGTAGCGTATTTTGCAGCTTCGGGAATGATTACTTCCAATCTTGGACTTGTGGAAATTCCACATAGAATAAGTCCAGCTTCTATCTACGACTTAGCAGAGGGGATTGAAGAACGAACATTTCCTTGGGCAGAAGGCAAGCCCTTTTACTTTATACCAGGAGTAAAAAATGCTGTTTCTTCCATATCCATAGACAACTTAGATGAAATAGATGTGATGAGAGGAGAGGAAGTAGAGGCTTTTGGAATTATTGAGCTTTGTCATATTCAGGGGCCAGCACTTATGATCTTGCCAGGCTCTCATACAAAGTTTGTATGGATTAATGAGCGTAATGAAATAGAAAAATGTTCGACAACAATGTTAGGTGAGTTTTTACATGCCCTAGCAAATGCTACAATTCTTTCT
>JARBTY010000171.1 GCA_029239935.1 Clostridia bacterium
CATAGCCGATAATAGCACTTACTGCTCTATTTTTCATTTCAATTTCGTATCCATAATCCTCGCCACCAATAACTTTTCTGACACAAGCGTAAGTTTCCGCCAGATTTCTATGTAATATTTCATCCGTTTTTTTGGAGGCAATTACAATTCCTTTAGAATTGACTACATAAATCTCGCCTTTTTTATCAATTTTAGCTTTGTTTAAAATATCATAAACATAATTCCAATTAAATCTGGTAGATAATACACCTATAATTTCATCGCTTTTGCCACGTATAACACAACTGTATGATATTGAGAAATTTCCATATCTTTCCGAATAGTACACGTCTGATACAGAGCATCCGGTTGTAGTCAAAGCTATCTGAAACCAGCCGGTACGAGAAACATCATTTCCCACTAATTCAGGTTTTACTGCTGATGCTATAATAATTCCATTTCTGTCGGCCATAACGATATCATGATATAACGATATCATGATATACTTCAGAAATCCTGTATAAATTGTGGAGCAATCGTACTACATCCTTTTGCTTTTCATGGGATGGAGATTCTGCAAAATCAATTATTTTATCAAAAGTAGCCCAAGCTTGTACATCACTATTGCGTTCAAAAAGATTTCTGTCAATTTTATCAATTAAATCAAATGCCACATCCGCTGTTCTGACTCCTATGACACTATATATCAAACGATTTAAATCGTTCATGATAGAATAGCTTTCATTATTAGCTGACGTACTCTGTTCAGATAATCTGCGAATTTCTTCTGCAATTACCGAAAATCCACGCCCTGCTTCTCCTGCTCTCGCAGCTTCAATTGAAGAATTGAGAGATAACAATTTTGTCATTTTCATCATCTCATTAATCTTACTGATAACATCCAGCATATTATTATATGAGCCAATAAGTTGGCGCAATAATTGGGACAAATCACTATCTTTAGTTATACTATTTTCTTTCATATCTGTACTCCTAATGTTTGTTTTCTGCTTCAAGTCTATTTGATTCAAACAATAAATTTCGATTATATTAAACTCTAAGTTTTAATGCTTTTAGAAAATTCATGGATTGGTGGTATTCACGATCATCTCTTTTTATAAAAAAACCTGCCCAGACAAAAAGAGCAGGTTTTGAGAATTTATATTTCCAGCATATCGTAGTGCTTTTTGTAACTTCAATTTTTAACTGACCAAAATATCATCTCTCCTGAAAATTATAAGGCTCCCATATCTCTGGCAATGTAAATAGAAGGATATTTCGGATGGAAATTTAGTTCGTTTTTAATACGCTCTGTATCTACTGTCAATTCCCATATATTAGACATAAGCCATCCATCTTTAGCGGGTACCTGCTCAGGTCCTCCATTTAGCTTGTATAATTCACCTATATTTATAGGATTATCATCTGCAACGTTGTATATGCGGCCGCCAACTCCGGGTGTACTGGCAGCAAGCAATATTGCTTGATCAACATCTTCATGATGTACCATGGATTGTTTCTTTAGCGGATTCCAGTTAATCATATAAGGCAAAACTTCCTCAATGTGTGGATCGCTATCACCATAAACAAATGCCAGTCTCACAATACGAATATCCAGCCCTTCTTCACGATGCAATTTTAGTAAAGCTTCTTCTGCGGCAATTTTTGTTTTAGGATATATCTCCTTAGCCGGTACTAAAATATCATCTTCTCTGCCTGGTCTGTTTATAGTCAGATCACGATATACATTACTGGTGCTTGTAAAAACAAATCTTGTAACACCTGCTTCTAAAGCTGCTTTTGCTAATGCAATAGTTGCGTCTAGATTTACCACTCGAGCCGCTTCTTCACTCATAACACCTCGAAATTGGGCCGCCGTATGTACCACAGCATCAACCCCTCGTATGGTTTCAGCGAGATTCTCATTATTCAAAAGATCACCCTGAACCACTTCTGCACCCTGTTCTTTGAGAGCAAGTGCCCTATCAGCACTTCTCACAAGAATTCGAACACTATGCCCCTGCTTCAGTAAATACGGTACAAGACGACTCCCGACCTTGCCTGTTGCCCCAGTAACAAATATTTTCATAATTTAATTCACTCCAATCTAAACAGTTTGTTTATAAGTTATTTTATGTTACAATTGGATTATATCAGGGGTTAAACAGCTTAACCACATTGTGCTTATCATACGATTGAAAGTAGTAGGATACAAGGAGGAAATAAATGAAAGAAATGACATTGCAGCAATCACTGGGCGAATTTTTGCGTGCAGCGAGAGCACGCCTTACACCGGAAAAGGTTGGCCTGCCTTCACAGGGCGGACGCCGCCGCACACCAGGACTTCGCCGAGAAGAGGTGGCGGCACTTGCCAATGTAGGTGTTTCTTGGTACACATCTATAGAGCAAGGAAAAGATGTGCACCCTTCTTATCAGGTATTGGAAAGTTTAGCTACTGCGTTAAGATTATCGGATGATGAACGCCGATATCTTTTTTTATTATCTAAATCGGATGAAATGGAAGTATCAGAAATCTATCAAAAAATTAGTGTAGGATTAGAAAGAACTGTTTTCGCATTAGATCCTAATCCTGCGTATATCATGGATATATACTGGGATGTACTATTATGGAATCATGCAGCAGAATTTTTATTTCGATTCCCTTCCTATTCTGCCGACATAAACCCAAAGCCGAACATATTGCATCAAGTTTTGATTGATCCACTCAAAAAAGAAAAAGACTCAGATTGGGAGGAACAGGCCAAAATTGCCATTGCGAGATTCAGGGCAGATTGTGTACGATACCCTCAGGATCCGAAGTTAAATGAAATGATTGATAAATTCAATCAAGAAAGTGAATTATTCAATTCCTGGTGGCCTCGCCATGAAGTTAAAACTGTTACGGATTGTCACAAATTATGGAATGATCCTCTAGTAGGAGAATTAGAGTTTGAACACGTAAATTTTCAGCTATCAGACTGTCCTGATTTGAAATTAATGATCTATACTGCTTCACCTTCTACCGCCGAAAAACTAAAACAAAAATTATACTCACCCTTAACGAACTGAATACTATTAAAGAAAAACATCTTATCCTTCAGTTTTTATATTGAAAGCAGAAAAAACACGCCGCATTCTAACTTAAAAAGTTATTTTACGACGTGTTTTTTGCACTATATAAATTTTAAATTTTATTTCATCTCTAGTTCAACGAAAATGTTCTATTTATTAGCTGATTTGGCAGACATAGTTGCCGAGATGAGAAGTATAATGAATATTGAAATCATGATTTTAGGTTCGCGATACTCAAAAAAGAAAAATCCGAATACCAGCCAGGCTGCCGCTGCAAGGAAGCTGAGTGTAATTGCTGGCCAATGCTCCAAAATTTTGAATGCATGCCGAGCAACCAAAAGTGCAAGCAATCCGAATACAGTCTGTCCCAATCCGTAAGAGATATTCAGTCCCCAATAGAGTGTTGTTTCGGCGCTTGGTAAGCGGGTCTTGTGTAAATATTGCAAAACAACGTCAACAAATATGTGCATTGTTCCAATCAAAATTAGCCAACCATATGTGGCGTAAATAAGAATTTTGTGCATATCATTTCTCCTATTTGAACCTTAAAACCTTTATTGGATGTTATCAACCCTCTTAAAACCAACGGTACCGTAATGCTAGTCAATATACGCTATCATAGTTTAAATCTTAGGCTTGAGATTTGAGATATTAATTAAACGTTACGTTTGTCAGTTTTTCAGATTCTTCCCAAAGCTTTGAAGCAACTGTGGTATCGTTTGCCTGCGGCGCTATTTTAGCTACTGTTGGGTACCCTCTCGTCTCGCTCATCCTGGAAGGTCCATAATATGTGCCGCCTGTTGCATCTTCTGCTGTTGCGGCATAAAGCGCGGGCCATGCTCCATGAGCTGCCGGCTGAAATAAAATCGGCAATAAACGTCTGATCATTCCCTCTGGACTATTTTTTCCGCTCCCATTGGGGATTAATTCTGTCCTTGATATCCCAGGGTGTGCAGCCATGCTGCTAATCCCCCAGTCTGCTGCATCACTTCGCCGCTGCAGCTCAAACGCAAACATCAGGCACGCGAGTTTTGACTGGGCATAGGCTACCATTGGGGTATAACTATGCTCCGATTGCAAATCATTGAAGTTTATGGCTCCCTGGCGATTCGCAATACTGCTTAAAGTAACCACCCGAGGCTTATCTCCTTTTTGCAATAAAGGAAACAAATGTGCTGTTAACGCAAAATGCCCAAGATAATTTGTACCCATTTGAAGTTCAAATCCATCTTTTGTGACCTTACGCTGAGGCGGATTCATTACCGCCGCATTGTTGATTAATATATCCAAGCTTTTGCACTGTGCTTGTATTCGTTCGCCAAATGCTTTTATGGATTTAAGGTCTGCTAGGTCAAGCGCTTCAAAGCGTATATTCCCAATCGGCTTTAAGCTGTTAATTTTTCTTACCGCTTCTTCTCCCTTATCCTTGTTTCGACCTGCCATAATAACTTCAGCTCCTGCGCGGGTCATCTCCAATGCTGTTTCATAGCCAATTCCGCCAGTTCCTGTAATAACAACCGAGCGGCCTTTTAGTGAGGGGATATCTACTGCAGTCCAATTACGTTTCATATTTTCTGCCATATTAAGCACTCCTTTTTATTTTAATGTTTTTCTAATGATCATGATTCATTATCTTAATCATTACACTGATGTAATGATACAGACGCCTGCATAATGCCGTATTTCTCTTTCCTCATTTCTATTTGAAAATTCACCGAAAGATAGCGTCCCTTCTACAGTTCGGGCATGTTTTTCATCGATACACTGAATTTCATCCGAGAAGTTATCATCCAGAAGAAGCTCTCTAGAAAAGCAGGAGAATACCATAACCTCAGCTTCTGGATTAATTGTGCCCCATTCCTCGGTATATCTTGCACCGCAGGCTCCAATGTAATTAATATCTCCCTGAATTCGCGTTGCAACTGTATCCATCATATCTTTGATTCTGTCAGCTCATTGAGTTCGGATTGCGCATCTTTTCCAACTAAAATCATAAACTGCGCTTTGGCATCCTGTTCATGAAATATATCTGATTTCTGTAAATCTTTAAGCGTTTCAAAGTACATGTTTTATTTTCCTTTCTAAAGTTATTAAAATTCTTGAATGTTCTTAGATTGTGCTTTATACTCATAGTAGCAGTTCGAGTTCTATCGAAGTCAAGCCTATTTTAAAAATGTTTTTCAAAGGAGATTATAGCCGTGTATACCATTAATGAAGTCGCGAAAATCTGTGATATTTCTGTTTATACAATCCGCTTTTATGATAAAGAAGGCCTTCTTCCCTTTGTCACCCGAAACAACACTGGAAATCGGCAGTTTAGTGAAGCCGACCTTGAAGTGATCAAAGTGATCTGCTGCCTTAAAAATACCGGAATGCAAGTCAAGGAAATCAAGCAATATATCGATTTATGCATGCAGGGCAAGGATACCGCTCCGGCGCGGAGACAGATAATGCTTGAGCACCGTAAGTCAATTCGGAAGCAGGTAGATGACCTTAAAAAGAATCTGAATATTGTTGATTTAAAAATCGCCTTTTATGATTCTTATATTGCTAATCCACAGGGTGGTTATGAACCGATAAAATACATGCTGGAGAATAAGCCATCCTGATTTTGTCATAAAAAACATAAATAAACAAGTAAACACTTAGAGTCGTATCTAAGTGTTTGCACCCGCTAAACGGGTGATTTGTTCTACTGCCTTTCTCGTGCATATTTGCATTACTGGAGCAGTACAGCAATGCTTCCTCTAGTTTCTATCGGTTATTTAATTCCAAAGAAAATGCTTTGCTTTTTCAGACTGATTTACGCAAATGGCTTTATTGCTTAATGGATAATCCTATAAAGTTGCGTGAGTCTAAAAGAACTTTTTACTTTGAGCTTCTGAAAATTCTAACGATAGGCAAACACTGATTGATATGGGGGTAGAAACACTTTATAAAATGTTAAGAGCATGAAGCAAAAGAACACCAACATCGTTGAAAGGTTGGTGTTCTTTTTGTCCCGTCCATTATATGTACTCCATACAATCATTTACTTCAAACTAATTATTTTTTGCTTTTAGCGAAATAAGGACCACACATTGTTTCATGTGTCTTCACATAAGTCCATTGAAAGTCTTTATCTACTACGTAGACATCATCATCCATATCAAAATCGCTTGCTTTAAGCTTAGAAGCATTTTTGTAAGTATATGCTTCTTCATTATGCTGATAGAAAACAAAAACTTCATTTTTCTTATGATTTATTAAAGCCCTTCTGGCACTACCTTTTGATATGCAATCTACTTTTTCATAACTAAATCCATGCCATAAATATTGATTAATATATATTTTCTTCTGCTCCTGTTTATTTACTTTACTTAAAAACACTTCTTTCCATTTTTGTTTTAATTTTTTGCTTGAAACAGATGATTCACAAATATCAATATCTCTGCTCTTAATATTTTGTTGCAGCATGCAATATTGTCTTTCATGTTCTAGCCAATTAAGTTCACTTATCTTTTCGATGATTTCATCTAATTTGTCCCGCTGAGTTTTTTTATCTAGTTCATTTTCAATAGCTTCAATTCTCAATATTTCTTTCAACATCCATTTTCTATTATTCATATAGCTTTTCCTTTATTCACCTCAGCCACTGATATCGCAGTTTTTTGTTCTTCTAAGTTTATAGCCTCCTTAAAAAGTTAATGATCTAAAAGAGCATTTGCCCCAAATAACCTTTTAAGGAGTTGGTCCTTTAGAATGATGATTACTGGGTAGTCTATGTATTGCATAGCTTTAGCAGCTCCTTAGGCGATGAAAAAATATAATCAACATCAGGTTCTAAAACAGATGAATGGTTCCATGTCACAAGTCCAGAAGCAAAACCAGCTGCATTGGCACATGCAATGTCTGTCGGCATGTCGCCGATATAGATGCATGCATCGGGGGCTGTACCGGACTTTTCTACATAATAAAGAAGTGGCCCAGGATCCGGCTTGTGCTGCAGT